>NZ_JBHZOP010000145.1:0-5770 GCF_042787595.1 Stenotrophomonas sp. YIM B13575
CTCTCACCCCCGGCTACCGCCGCCGATGTCGGCAAAGACATGACGAGACACGACATTGCGCAGTCAGGTACGTGCAGGTGACGCGAAAGTTCCTTCACCTTCACAAACCCTCGACCCGGAAAGTCTCAGATCCAACATTTCATCTTGCTGAAAAGACGCTGAAAATATTGTGGTGTCCGGTTTCAGCCACTAGCGTCATCAACACAGCGGATGGTCAGGGGAATCCGCTGGCTCGCCGGACCCGAACCTCGCCATTGCAAGCCAGCCCACGGTTCAGGCCGGTGCTTCTGCCGATTCCGGCATTCCTACCATTAGAAGGGAAATCCGATGTCCCAGGTAACGCAACCGCGTGTGCGTCGTGTGTGGGTGGTCCTTGGTGCGTCCGTCCTGTCATCGCTGCTGCTGGCCACGCCTGCGCTGGCCGGTGATGTCCAGCTCAGCGGCCTGCAGTCCGCGCCGACTCACCAGCGGTTCATCGTGAAGTACCGCGACGGCAGTGCGCCGGTGGCCAACACCACCGCACTCGCCTCCTCGCTGAAGACCGCCGCTGCCGGCATCGCCAGCAGCCAGGGCCGCGCGCTGGGCCTGCAGCAGGTCCGCAGGCTCGCTGTCGGCTCCACCGTGGTCAGGACCGACCGCGCGCTGGACCAGGCCGAATCCGAACTGCTGATGCGCAAGCTCGCCGCCGACCCGAACGTCGAATACGTCGAAGTCGACCAGATCATGCGCGCGACGCTGACCCCGAACGACACCCGCTTCAGCGAGCAGTGGGGCTTCGGTACGTCCAACGCGTCGATCAACGTGCGCCCGGCCTGGGACAAGGCCACCGGCACCGGCGTGGTCGTGGCCGTGATCGATACCGGCATCACCAACCATGCCGACCTCAACGCCAACATCCTGCCCGGCTATGACTTCATCAGCGACGCGGCGATGGCGCGCGATGGTGGTGGCCGTGACAGCAATCCCAACGACGAGGGTGACTGGTACGGCGACAACGAGTGCCAGGCCGGTTACCCGGGTTCGAACTCCAGCTGGCATGGCACCCACGTGGCCGGCACGGTCGCCGCGGTAACCAACAACAGCAACGGCGTGGCCGGGACCGCATTCAATGCCAAGGTCGTGCCGGTGCGCGTGCTCGGCAAGTGCGGCGGCTATACCTCCGACATCGCCGACGCCATCGTCTGGGCCTCCGGTGGCACGGTCAGCGGTGTGCCGGCCAACGCCAATCCGGCCGAGGTCATCAACCTCTCGCTCGGCGGCGGCGGCAGCTGCTCGACCACCTACCAGAACGCCATCAACGGCGCGGTCGGCCGTGGCACCACCGTGGTGGTCGCTGCCGGCAACAGCAACACCAACGTGTCCTCGTCGGTTCCGGCGAACTGCCCGAACGTGATCGCGGTTGCCGCGACCACCTCGGCAGGTGCACGTGCCAGCTTCTCCAACTACGGCACCGGCATCGACATCTCCGCACCGGGCCAGGGCATCCTGTCCACCCTCAACAGCGGCACCACCACCCCGGGCAGCGCCAGCTATGCGTCCTACAACGGCACCTCGATGGCGGCGCCGCACGTGGCCGGCGTCGTTGCGCTGATGCAGTCGGTGGCACCGAGCCCGCTCAGCCCGGCGCAGGTGGAAAGCATCATCAAGAGCACCGCGCGTCCGCTGCCGGGTGCGTGCTCGGGTGGTTGCGGCGCCGGCATCATCGACGCCGATGCCGCAGTGACAGCCGCGATCAACGGCACCACGCCCAACCCGGGTGGCACCGTGCTGCAGAACAACGTGCCGGTCACCGGCCTCGGCGCGGCCAGCGGCGCATCGCTCAGCTACACCGTCAACGTCCCGGCTGGCAGCGCGCAGCTGCGCGTGGCGATCAGCGGCGGCAGCGGTGATGCCGACCTGTACCTGCGTCAGGGCAGTGCCCCGACCGACACCGTCTACACCTGCCGCCCGTACCAGAGCGGCAACAACGAGACCTGCACCGTCAACAGCCCCGCTGCCGGCGTATGGCACGTGCGGGTGAAGGCCTACAGCACCTTCTCGGGCGTGACCCTCAACGCCCAGTACTGAGCCCAAGCCCCTCTCCATGGGCACGCCCCGGCCTCGGCCGGGGCGTTTTTGTTTCTGTAGAGCCGAGCCCACGCTCGGCTATCAGAGGGCTGTCGAGCATGGGCTCGGCACTACACGTCCCTCAAACCGACTCGAACCGGTTCGCCGCCACGTTCTTGCGCACATGCTGCGGATCGAAGATCCGGCCATTCATCGCGATGAACACCCCCGCCGGCAGCGACTGCACCGCACCGATCGCACAGCCGATGTTGAACTCCGCATCCGAACCACGGAACCTCGCCGGGCTCAATGCACCGGTCATCACGATGGTCTTGTCCGGAATCGTCGCCAGCACCTTGCCGGTCTGCACCATCGAATCGGTGCCGTGGGTCACCAGCACGTGGCGGGTGGGCTGCGCAGCGATCGTCGCGCGGATCAGCTCACGATCGTCGTCGTTGATGTGCAGCGAATCCTTGCGCAGGATCGGAATCACGTTGAACCGGAAGGTGACCCCCAGTTCGCGCAGGATCATGCCGATCTGCGGGTCGCCGATCTGGTAGTCCGACTTGTCGTCGAAATAGATCTTGTCGATCGTGCCACCGGTGGTGACGACCAGGAGCTCTTCCATCATGTGCATGCGCGAAACCAAGGCAGGTACAGCGGCGCGGGGCCGGGAACGCAGATGATACGGCCCACCGGGCGCAGCGTCAGCGCCGCCGCCCGAAACGGGCGCGCAGGCCGGGCAGGCTGGCCGAAAAGATCACCAGCAGCGCCAGCGCGATCTCGATCAGCGCCAGCCAGCGCGTTTCCGGGTGGCTCCAGGCGCTCATCACGCCGTGGCTGAACCAGCCCAGCGCCAGCACCGCCGCCCAGAACCCGGCCTTGCGCCAGCCCAGCCGCAGGGCGATGGCCAGCGCCAGCGGTGGTGCAGTGAACACCAGCTGGGTGGCCAGCCAGTGCCTGTCGTTGATGAACCAGCCGGCAAACAGCGCCGCCAGTCCCATCAGGGCCAGCAGCAGCACGGTGCGCGGCGCGGTGCTCATCGCGCCAGCCGCTGCGCGATGTCAGCCACGCGCCGGCCCAGCGCCCGCGCCAGTACCGCTTCATCGTCGGTCGGTTGCGGGTCGTCGGCGGCACCGGCCACGTGGCTGGCGCCATACGGCGTGCCGCCACTGGTGGTGTGGCTCAGCGCCGGCTCGGTGAACGGAATGCCGACGATCAGGCAGCCGTGGTGCAGCAGTGGTACCTGCATCGACAGCAGGGTCGACTCCTGGCCGCCATGCATCGACGCGGTGGACGTGAACACTCCGGCCGGCTTGCCCGCCAGCGTGCCGTTCACCCATTCGGCGCCGAGCCCATCGAGGAAATGCTTGACCGGCGCGGCCATGTTGCCGAAACGGGTGGGGCTGCCCAGCAGCAGTCCCTGGCACTCCACCAGGTCCTGCACGCTCACATACGGCGCGCCATCGTCCGGTACCGGCGGCTGCGCGGTCTGGGTGACGGCGGCCACCGGCGGCACCGTGCGCAGCCGCGCCGCCATGCCCGGCACCTCGCCGATGCCCCGCGCGATCTGGCGCGCCAGCCGTGCCACCGAACCGCCGCGGCTGTAGTACAGCACCAGGATTTCGCCCATCGCGCCCAGCTCTCCTCATCGTGTGGACGCCAGTATGGCTATCCTGCATCGATTCCGCATCGGGTACCCTTGCGCCGATGGAACCTTTGGATACGCTCAATTTGTGGATGGAGCGCGCGCGGGATCGCGCACGCGCCGCCAGCTTCGGCCGCTTCCTGTGGCGCCGCTTCCTCGACGACCGCCTGTTCCAGGCGGCCGCCGCGCTGGCCTACACCACGGTGTTCGCGCTGGTGCCGTTGGCGATCGTGGTGTTCGGCGTGCTCTCGGCCTTCCCGGTGTTCGACCGCTGGAGCGACCAGCTCAGCGACTACGTCTTCTCCAACTTCGTGCCCAATGCCGCGCGCGCTGCCGAGGGCTACCTGCGGCAGTTCTCGGCCAGCGCGGGCCAGCTCACGGCCGCCGGCTTCATCGCCCTGGTCATCTCGCTGCTGATCACCCTCAACAGTGTTGAAGAGACCTTCAACCAGATCTGGCGCGTCGGCAGCAGTCGACCGCGGCTGACCCGCTTCCTGGTCTACTGGACGGTGCTGACCCTCGGCGCGATGCTCGCCGCCGCTTCACTGGCCGTGTCGGCGCGGGTGTTCGCGATGCCGCTGTTCGGCACGCAGGAGGGGCGCTGGCTGGCCGATCTCGCGTTGCGGCTGGCACCGATCCTGATCGAATTCGTCTGCATCACCCTGATGTTCCGGGTGGTGCCACACCACACCGTGAAGTGGCGCCACGCGGTCCCGGGCGCGATTCTGGCCGCGGTGATCCTGGAGCTGGTGAAGTGGGGCATCGGTGCTTACCTGGGCAGCTTCCAGTCCTACCAGAAGCTGTATGGCACGGTGGCCTTCGTGCCGATCCTGCTGCTGTGGATCTACCTGTGCTGGGTGGCGGTGCTGCTGGGCGCGTCGCTGGCATCGTCGATGGCGGCCTTCCGCTACCAGCCGGTGGAACTGCGCCTGCCGCAGGGCTACGAGTTCTATGGCCTGCTGCGCCTGCTCGGGCGCTTCCAGCACGCACGCGCCAAGGGCAGGGGCCTGGCCGATGACGAGATCCTGCGGCTGGAACCGATGCTGACCGACTCGCTGCTGCAGGACCTGGCCTGCCACCTGGAGGGCATCGGCCTGCTGCGCCGTGATGAGCGCGGTGAATGGCTGCTGGCCCGTGATCTGGACCAGGTCAGCCTGGGCGATCTGTACGAATGCACGCAGCTGCGCATTCCGGTGGCCGAACAACACCTGCCTTACCGCGATGACAGCCTCGGCCGGGCCGCACTGGCTGCGCTGGACGAGTTGCGCCTGCCGCTGCGTGAACGCCTCAAGCGTCGCGTCAGCGACATCTACCCTGATTCTGGAGACGCCCCATGACCTGCAAGACCCCGTTGCTGCTGGCTGCGCTGCTGGCCCTGGCCGCCTGCAAACCCGCGCAGGAGCCGACCCCGGCCAGCAGCCAGCCGCCCGCGCAGGCACCGACCCCGACCGCGCCGGCGCCGGTGGAGGACACGCCCGCCGAGCGCGTCACTGCCGAGTTCCCGACGCTGAAGATGAAGGCGGTCGATGGCAGCGATTACGACCTGGCCGCACATCGTGGCAAGTGGGTGGTGGTGAATTTCTGGGCGACCTGGTGTGCACCCTGCCGCAAGGAAATGCCCGAGCTGTCGGCATTGCATGCCATGCGCAGCAACATCGATGTGGTTGGCCTGGCCTACGAGGACATCGAGGTGCCGGAGATGCAGTCGTTCCTGACCAAGCATCCGGTGACCTATCCGATCGTGATCGTCGATCCGTTCGATCCGCCGGCCGACTTCGCCACCCCGCGCGGCCTGCCGCTGACCCACCTGATCGATCCGCAGGGCAAGCTGGCGCACAGCTTCCTGGGCCCGGTCACCGCCGCCGACATCGAACAGCAGATCGCGGCTGCAAAGTAATGGGTGGGTCGGCAGGGCTGCGCCCTGCACCTGCCGAATCGACGGCAACGGCAACGGCCAAAGCAACGGCGGGCATTCCGTGGGATGGCGGGGTGGGTCCGGTTGCGGGGACGCTGCAAGTACGTCCCTGTAAGCTCGGTCGCGCCATCCATGGCGCTCACGCCCCCGCAACCGGACCC
>NZ_JBHZOP010000146.1:0-22253 GCF_042787595.1 Stenotrophomonas sp. YIM B13575
CATGGCCCGGCGCTACCAGGATCGGTGTCGGTGGCGCCGGGCCATGCCCGGCGAGCGCAGCGGCCGCTGGGGTCAGCCCACGATCCGCAGCACGTCATCCAGCAGCGCCGCTGCGGTCACTTCCGCACCCGCGCCCGGCCCCTGGATCAACAGCGGCTGCACGCGATAGCGATCACTGTGGATGGCCACGCGGTTGTCGGTGCCCGCGCCCTGCGCCAGCGGATGGTCGGCCGCCAGCTCACGCAGGCCTACCTGCGCACCCTCACCGTCGACGCGCCCGACAAAACGCAGCACCCGACCGTTGTCGCGCGCCTGCTGCCAACGCGCCTGCAGCGGTGCGTCCAGCTGCTCCAGCGCATTCACTGCATCGTCCAGCGGCAATGCCGCCAGCGTATCCGGCACCAGTGAATCGACCTGCACCTGTGAGGCGTCCAGCGCCAATCCGCTGCTGCGCGCGAGGATCAACAACTTGCGGCGCACATCCTCGCCGGACAGATCCAGTCGCGGGTCCGGTTCGGTGTAACCAGCCGCCAGCGCTTCACGCACCGCCGCCGAGAACGGCGACTGGCCGTCATACCGGTTGAACAGCCACGCCAGCGAGCCGGAAAGCACGCCCTCGATGGCATGGATGTGGTCGCCACCGGCCACCAGCGCACGCAGGCTGCTGAGCAACGGCAGACCCGCGCCGACGGTGGCACTGTCGCCGTAGCGTGCACCGCTGTCGGCGCAACGGTCGGCGATGGCCTGCGCGCGCGACAGCTGCGCACCACGGCCAAGCTTGTTGGCGGTCACCACGTGCACGCCGCGCGCCAACCACTGCACATGGCGCGCCGCTACGTCTTCGCTGGCGGTGGCATCGACCACCACGTCACCACGCTCCAGCCCTTCGGCGCTGGCCCAGGGTGGCGAACTCTGCCCATCGCGCGGTGCACGGCGTGCCAGCTCCAGCGGCAACGCCAGATCGCGGTCGATCGCCAGCGCCGTGCGCGAATTGGCCAGCCACTGCACGCTGGGCAACTCCAGCCCACGTGCCTGCAGCGCCTGGTAGCGCTGTACGAAGGCCGAACCGACGGTGCCGGTTCCGAGCAGCGCCAGGCGGCCGGTACCCAGCAGCGGAATCTCGACAGGCAAAGCGCTCATGCGTCTGCCACCTGTTTGCCGCGTGCCACCGCGTCGATCACCGCTTCGGCACGTGCCAGTGCGGCGTCCAGATCCGCCAGCAGGTCGCGCTCGCCCTCGATACCGACCGACAGCCGCAGCAGGCCTTCGCTGATGCCCGCAGCAGTGCGCGCTTCGGCCGTCATCGCCGCGTGGGTCATGGTTGCCGGATGTGCGATCAGGCTCTCCACCCCACCCAGCGACTCGGCCAGCGTGAAGTAGCGCAGGCCATCGACAAACGCGCGCACAGCGGCATGCGGATCATCGCCGGCACAGCTGGCGAGTTCGAAGGACAGCATCGCGCCGAAACCACTCTGCTGTCGGGCGGCAACGGCGTGGCCCGGATGATCGGCCAGGCCCGGGTAGTAGACCTTGGCCACCGCCGGATGCGCATCAAGCAGTGCCACGATCGCGGCGGTGTTTTCCTGGTGCGCGCGCAGGCGTGCATCCAGCGTGCGCAGGCCGCGCAGGGTCAGGAACGCATCGAATGGCGAACCGGTGAGACCCAGTGCGTTGCCCCACCACACCAGCTGTTCGTGCACCGCGGGATCGCGGGCAATCACCGCACCACCGACCACGTCGCTGTGGCCGTTGATGTACTTGGTGGTGGAGTGCAGCACCACGTCCGCACCGAACGACAGCGGTTGCTGCAATGCCGGCGACAGGAACGTGTTGTCGACCACCACCAGCGCACCGGCTTTGTGCGCGGCATCGATCACGAATCGCAGGTCGGTGATGCGCAGCAGCGGGTTGGACGGTGTTTCCACCAGCACCAGCTTCGGCTGCGTGGCCAGCGCCTGGGCCAGCGCGCGCGGGTCGGTCAGGTCGGCGGTGACCAGTTCGAAATGGCCCTTCTTCGCCAGCGCGTTGAACAGGCGCCAGCTGCCGCCGTACGCATCATGTGGCACCACCAGGGTATCGCCCGGCTGCAGCAGTGCGTTCAGCACCAGGTTGATCGCGCCCATGCCGGTGGCCGTGACCACGCCGCCGGCGCCGCCTTCCAGTTCGGCCAGCGCTTCACCCAGCAGGTCGCGGGTGGGGTTGCCACTGCGGGTGTAGTCGTACTGGCGCTTGTTGCCGAAGCCTTCAAAGCTGAAGTTCGACGACAGCACGATCGGCGGCGTGACCGCGCCATGGGCGGTATCCCGATCGATGCCGGCGCGGACGGCGGCGGTGGTGCGACAACAGGACGGTTCAGCGGCGTGCAGGCTCATGCGGACTCTCCAGAAGTGCGGAAGGCGGTGGCGAGGATCGCGTCGATGCGATCGGTTTCTTTCAGGAAGGCGTCGTGACCGTAGGGCGAGCGCAGCACGCGCAGGCTGCCGCGCGGGCCCAGTCCCTCGACCAGACCGACCAGGTCGGCCAGCGGCACCAGGCGGTCGCCTTCAACGGCAACCACCACGGTCGGCGGCAGGATCGCGGCCGGGTCCACGCGGTGCAGGTCGATCGACTCGGACAGGCGCAGGTAGGCATTGACCGGCGTGCGCGCCACGTACTGCGCGCCTGCCGCGTCGAGATAATCTTCGGCGGCGACACGGACGCGGCCATTGACCACTTCCGGTGCTGCGTCGAAGCGCTCGCCGAATTCTTCCGGCGTGCGATAGCTGAGCATCGCGAACTGGCGGGCCAGCGCCAGGCCATGGTCTTCGCCACACTGCAGCTGGCCCAGCGCAACGGCACGGCGCTGCAGCGCACGCCAGGCGGCGGCATACGGATGCGGACGGTGCGCGCCGCTGACCAGCACCAGCTGGCGTACCCGTGCGCGATGACGGATCGCGAACTGCTGGCCGACCAGCGCGCCGTAGGAATAGCCGACGAAGGCCTTCAGCGCGCGGATGCCGAGGTGGTCCAGCAGCAGGGCCAACGCATCGGCCTGGTCGGCGGTATCGATCGGCACATCCAAGGCACCGTCGGCACCGATGAAATCGAACGCGAGCACACGCAGCTGCTGCGGATCGAGTGCGCGACCACTGCCGACCAGGCCTTCGGCCCAGCCCTTCTCGGTGAACTGCGCATTGGAGGCCACGTGGCGGTGCGCGGAGATGCCGCCGGCCAGCACCACCACCGGTGCGTTGACTGGACCGACCGACTCGTAGCGCAGGCGCACCGGGCACGGACCGGCATGACGCATCGACAGCACAGCGGCGAACTCGCCGCGCTCGGCGTGCACGCGGTCATCGACCGGCACGCTGACGGGGACAAAGGGTTCGGGGCGAAGCACGGTGCTGGTGGCGAAGCTCATGGCGGGTTCCGGTAGGGAAATCGGCCATCGAGCCTTCGCGGGGCTCGCGTTCGAAATGCACGTTGTGTGCAGATTCGAACCATCTTTCGGTGGACGCCACGGTCCCCGCAGGATTTGGCACCTACGCAGGCGCTTTCGCGTCTGCGGGCTGCCCCGGCTTCAAAGGGCCTGTCCCTCTGCCGGTCTCGATGGTGGAGCCACGATGCCAGCCCTTTCCGGGCATGTCAATCCCTTCATGCGGATAAAGCGATGAATGAATGCGGAGACCCCGACCCTTCCCCCTTCCCGGCCGCTTGCGTAGAGTCCCGGCGGTCCATGTCGCTGGAGCCTTCGATGCGCCGCCTGCCCCTGTCCTGCCTGCTGCTGCCCCTGTTGGCGAGCGCCTCCGCGAACGCCGCCGACTGGCGCCAGGGCTGGGGACTGGTGCCGAAGACTGCAGCCGCGCGCAGTGCCGAGACGGCGCCGCAAGCGGCGTCGATGGCACGCCTGCGGCTGCAGCCGCTGGGCGACCAGTGGCAGGCGCGGATCGACAATCCGCTGTCCGGCCCGGTGCAGATCGAGCTGCGCGCGGCCCCCGGCACGCAGGTGGAAGGCCTGCCGCTGCAGTCGCTGGTGCAGGCCACCGGCAGTCTGGTGGTGGGCCACCTGCCCTCCCCCTCCAGCGGCAGGGCGCTGGACCTCCGCCTGCAGTCGGTGCCGGGCAATCCGGCCGCGCGCGCCGAGGACGTCGCCTACCGCCTGCCGTTCGAGGCTGTCCAGCTGCGTGTGGACCAGGCCCCGCAGGGCCGGTTCAGCCACGATGACGAGGAGAACCGCGACGCCATCGACTTTGCCCTGCCCGAAGCAACGCAGGTCCTGGCCGCCCGCGAGGGCACGGTGATGCAGGTACAGGATGGCTTCCGCGGCAATGGCCTGGATCGTGAACGCGATGCCGGACGCGCCAACTTCGTTCGCATCCTGCACAGCGACGGCAGCATGGCGATGTACGCCCACCTGCAGGCCGGCGGCATGCGGGTCCGTCCCGGCCAAGCCGTGCAGGCTGGCCAACCGATCGGCCTGTCCGGCAACAGTGGCTACAGCACCGCACCGCACCTGCACTTCGTGGTGCAGCTCAACCGGGGCATGGGCCTGCGCTCAGTGCCGGTGCGCATCCTCGCCCCGCAGGGCGAATTGCACTTCGCCCGCGAGGGCAGCGGCGACGCCAGCGCCGGGCGCTGACCCGCCGACGCCGGCAGGCCGGTATAATCGGGCGCTTATCTCTTTGAAAAGCGCCCCGTGCGGGCGCCACTGCCATGTCCGAAGTCGCCACCGAAGCGTCGCGTCGCCGCACGTTCGCCATCATTTCCCACCCTGACGCCGGCAAGACCACGCTGACCGAGAAGCTGCTGCTGTTCGGCGGCGCGATCCAGATGGCCGGCTCTGTGAAGGGCCGCAAGGCTGCCCGCCACGCCACCTCGGACTGGATGGCGCTGGAAAAGGAGCGCGGCATCTCCGTCACCTCCTCGGTGATGCAGTTCCCGTACGAAGGCAAGATCATCAACCTGCTCGACACCCCGGGCCACGCCGACTTCGGCGAGGACACCTACCGCGTGCTGACCGCGGTGGACTCGGCGCTGATGGTGATCGACGTGGCCAAGGGCGTGGAAGAGCGCACCATCAAGCTGATGGAAGTGTGCCGCCTGCGCGACACCCCGATCATGACCTTCATCAACAAGCTCGATCGCGAGGGCAAGGAGCCGATCGACCTGCTGGACGAGGTTGAAAGCGTGCTCGGCATCCAGTGCGCACCGGTCACCTGGCCGATCGGCATGGGCCAGCGCCTGAAGGGCGTGGTCCACCTGATCACCGGCGAAGTGCACCTGTACGAACAGGGCCGCAACTTCACCCGCCAGGATTCGACCATCTTCCCCTCGATCGATTCGCCCGGGCTGGCAGAGAAGATCGGCGAGCGCATGCTGGCCGATCTGCGCGACGAGCTGGAACTGGTGCAGGGCGCCAGCCACCCGTTCGACCTGCAGGCCTACCGGGCCGGCAAGCAGACCCCGGTGTTCTTCGGTTCGGGTGTGAACAACTTCGGCGTGCAGCCGCTGCTGGACTTCTTCGTCGAGCACGCGCCGTCGCCGCAGGCACGCTCCACCACCGGCCGCGACGTCGCCCCGCAGGAGCCGAAGCTGACCGGCTTCGTGTTCAAGATCCAGGCCAACATGGATCCGCAGCACCGTGACCGTGTGGCCTTCATGCGCGTCTGCTCGGGCCGGTTCACTGCTGGCATGAAGACCCTGCACGTGCGCACCGGCAAGGACATGAAGCTGGCCAATGCGCTGACCTTCATGGCCAGCGACCGCGAAATCGCCGCCGAGGCGTGGCCGGGCGATGTCATCGGCATCCACAACCACGGCACCATTTCCATCGGTGACACCTTCACCGAAGGCGAAGCGATCACCTTCACCGGCATCCCCAACTTCGCCCCGGAACTGTTCCGTCGCGCCCGCCTGCGCGATCCGCTCAAGCTCAAGCAGCTGCAGAAGGGCCTGGCACAGTTGTCCGAGGAAGGCGCGACCCAGTTCTTCCGTCCGCTGACCAGCAACGACCTGATCCTGGGCGCGGTCGGTGTGCTGCAGTTCGATGTGGCCGCCTACCGCCTGAAGGACGAGTACGGCGTGGAAGCCACCTTCGAGCAGGTCAGCGTGACCACGGCGCGCTGGGTCCACTGCAGCAACGAGAAGAAGCTGGAGGAGTTCCGCGAGAAGAACGCGCTGAACCTGGCCCTCGACGCCGCCGGCCACCTGGTCTACCTGGCGCCGACCCGGGTCAACCTGCAGCTGGCGCAGGAACGCGCGCCGGATGTGCGTTTCTCGGCAACCCGTGAAGCCGCGCATACGGTCACCGGCAACTGATTGCAGCAACCATACGGTGGCGGGGGTGCACGCGCCCGCCATCGCGGCGATGATAGGGGGGTGCGGGTCCCCCTCCCTGCAGACGATGCCCATGCCATGTCCACGACTTCTGTTGCTTCGATCCGTGAAGAAATTGCCAGCGCCCTGACCCACGGGCTGGGTGCGGTGCTTGCCCTGGCCGCCAGCGCGGTACTGATCACCCTGGCCGCGATCTACGGCGATGGCTGGCAGCTGGCCAGCGCGATCGTGTTCGGCATCGCCCTGCTGCTGCTGTACACCGCCTCCACGCTGTACCACGCCATCCAGCACCCGCAGGCCAAGGGCCGCCTGAAGGTGTTCGACCATTGCGCGATCTATGTGCTGATCGCCGGCACCTATACCCCGTTCACCCTGATCGGCCTGCGCGGCCCCTGGGGCTGGGGCATGTTCACCGCGATCTGGGCGCTGGCGCTCGGCGGCGTGGTGTTCAAGCTGTTCTACACCGGCCGCTTCAAGCTGCTGTCCACGGTGATCTACATCGCCATGGGCTGGCTGGTGGTGGTGGCGATCAAGCCGATGTGGGCCTCGATCGATGGCGGCACCCTGGCCTGGCTGTTCGGCGGCGGCCTGTCCTACACGCTGGGCACCTACTTCTATCACCGCGAATCGATCCCCTATTCGCATGCGATCTGGCATCTGTTCGTGATCGGCGGCAGCGTCTGCCACTTCGTCGCAGTGACCCGACAGGTGCTGTGACCGCTGATCTGCGGTAGCGCCGGGCCCTGCCCGGCAAGCAGGCGTCCACTGTGCACGCCATGCACATGAACGCTTCGCGCCCCGTCCACCGCGACGGGGCAACCATGGCAGCGTGAATGCTGCCTCTGCTCCTGCTGCTCCCAAGGCGTCGCGCTGGCGCCTGCGCCGTCCCGGTCCACGCGGGCAGCGCTGGCTGGCCGTGCTGGTATTCCTGTTCGCGGCGATCCTGATCCTCATCGCCCTGTGGGACTGGAACTGGTTCAAGGGTCCGGTGGAACGTGCGGTGCAGGCCCGTACCGGGCGCGCCCTGCACATCGGCAACCTGGATGTCGACCTCGGCCGCACCACCACCGTACGCGCCGATACCCTCACCTTCGCCAACGCCCCCTGGGCGAAACAGCCGAACATGGCCAGCGCCGACCGGGTCGAGATCGACCTACGGGTCTGGCCGTTGCTGCGCGGTAACGTGCAGCTTCCCGAAATCCGCCTGACCCGCCCTGACGTACTGCTGGAGACGGCACCGCGCAAAGGTGACCCGGGCAACTGGAACTTCCTCGGCGACAGCAAGGGCGGCACCACGCCGCAGCTCAAGCGCCTGCGCATCGACGATGGTCGCCTGCAGTTCCTTGACGCCCCAGGCCGCACCGACATCCTGGTGAACGTGCGCAGTGGCGAACCGAAACAGGCCGACGCCGCACCACCGTTGCTGGTGGCCGGCAAAGGCCGCTGGCGGGGCAATCCCTTCGTCCTGAGCGGTGGCACCGAATCGCCGCTGGAACTGACCGACAGCGCCCATCCCTTCCGCATCCACCTCGATGGCCGCGCTGGCGCGACCCATGCCGTTGCCAGCGGCACCTTGACCAACCCGTTCCAGCTGCAGGTGTTCGACCTGCAGTTCGCGCTGAGCGGCGGCGACCTGGCCGATCTGTATCCATTGCTGGGCATCGCCATTCCGCCCTCCCCGCCGTATGCCCTGGATGGCCGCCTGAAGCGCGATCACCAGGTGTGGCGCTACGAGCGCTTCACCGGCAAAGTCGGCGACAGTGATCTGGAGGGCGATGTGCAGTTCGACGTCTCCCGGGACCGTCCGCGGATGACCGCCAACCTGGTGTCGCGTCGTCTCGATTTCGATGACCTTGCCGGCTTCGTCGGCGCACCACCGAAGACCGGCGGCGGTGAGACGGCCAATGCAGAACAGAGGGCCGAGGCGGCGCGCGTGGCTGCCAGCGCGAAGGTGTTGCCGGCCACCCCGTACAACCTCGGCAAGCTGCGTGCGATGGATGCCGACGTGCGCTGGAAGGCCCAGCGCATCAATGCACCGAAGCTGCCGCTGGATGACATGGATGCACACCTGCTGCTGGACGATGGTGTGCTGCGGCTGGACCCGCTGAACTTCGGTGTTGCCGGCGGCGACATCCGCAGCACGATCCGCATGGATGCACGTCGGCCACAGATCGCAACCACCTTCAAGGCCAGCGTGCGCGGCGTGCAGCTGGGCCAGTTGTTCCCCGATGCCAAGCTGGCCGAGCAGGCCAAGGGAGGTATCAGCGGCAGTATCGACCTGACCGGCAACGGCAACTCGATCGCGGCGATGCTCGGCAGCAGCAGCGGCAACGTGGCGTTGGGCATGGGCCGCGGCCATGTCGGCAACCTGCTGATGGAAGTGGCGGGGCTGGACATCACCGAATCGCTGAAATTCCTGTTCACCGGCGACAAACAGATTCCGCTGCGATGCGCCTTCGCCGATTTCGGCGTGCGCGAGGGCCTGATGCATACCCGCTCGATGGCGGTGGACACCACCGATACGATCATCCTTGGCGAGGGCGATGTCAGCCTGCGCGATGAAACCCTGGACCTGCTGCTGAAGCCACGCCCCAAGGACAGGAGCATCCTGGTGCTGCGCTCGCCGCTGCGCATTGGCGGCACCTTCAAGGACCCGTCATTCCGCCCCGACTTCAAGGCGCTGGGTATCCGTGGCGCGGTGGCGCTGACACTGGGCAGCATCGCGCCGCCGGCGGCACTGCTGGCCACCATCGAACTGGGCCCGGGCAAGGACGCCGACTGCGGTGGGCACTACGCGAAATAGAGCGGGCGTTCGCGGCGCCTTTGTTTTCCGTGCGGAGAGCCGAAGCAAGGCGACAGGCAGGACACGCCGTAAACCCGTCCATGGGGGCTCGGTCGGCGCATCCATGCGCCTCACGGTCCTGCCTGCCGCCTTGCTCCGGCTTCGGACAGTTTCCTGCAGCCGTGTAACGAGAGCAGGAATTCAAAGTCAAAAGAAAAAAAGCGGAATCAAAAGCAGTGCCAACCAAGGTTGGCATCTACCAACGGCAGATTGTCGGGGCTGAAGCCAGCCGCGCTCGCAGGAACGTGTCCTGAGGCGGAGGGCATGGCCGTGCAGGACCGTTGGCGCCATGGGCCCGGCGCATGCGCCGGGCGGGTTGGGCAGGACGCCCAACCCCGGTCTTGCCGTGTGCGCAGGACAGCGCACACGAGCAAGGCGCCGTCGAGCCCCCATGGATGGGTTTACGGCGTGTCCTGCACGGCCATGCCCTCCGCCTCCCCGCACATCAGGAAGGCGCTGCTTTGGCTTTGGCTTTGGCTTTGGCAGTTGCTTGAAAAAGCGGGCCGGCGGGCCGCAGGCCCGCCAGCGACAAACTCACCCCGCCACGATGTACTGCTGCAGCTGATCCAGCTCGCGCCGCTGCGCATCGATCACCGACTTCACCAGGTCACCGATGGAAATGACCCCCAGTACCTGCCCGCCCTCGACCACCGGCAGATGGCGGATGCGGTAATCGGTCACCAGCTGCAGGCAGTGTTCCACCTGCTCACCGGGACTTACTGTCACTACTTTCGCGGTCATGATCTCCGACACCGCCGTGTCGCGCGACGAACGATCGTGGAGCACGATCTTGCGTGCGTAATCGCGCTCGGACAGGATCCCGACCAGTCGCGGTCCATCCATCACCAGTACCGCGCCAATGCCCTTCTGCGCCATCAGCCGGATCGCATCGATCACCGCCGCGCCAGGCGCGACCGCATGCACTTCAGGGGACTTGCCGTCCAACAGTTGCCGTACCGACGTCATCTGCCTGCCCTCCCAGGGTGGGTTGCAGCTCCGAGTCTGCCACGGAAGGGGCCAACCATGCGTCAACCAGGTACAACGGCCGTTGCTTGGACTCCTCGTACAGGCGTCCCAGGTACTCGCCGATCAGCCCCAGCGCGATCAACTGCACGCCGCCCAGGAACAGGATCACCGCCATCATCGTCGGCCAGCCGGCCACCCGGTCGCCATAGATCGCCGCCTTGGCGATCACCCAGATGGCAAACACGAACGCCACGCCCGCGGTGGCCAACCCCATGTAGGTGGCCGCCCGCAGCGGGACCGTCGAGAAGCCGGTGATGCCTTCCAGCGCGAAGTTCCACAGCCGCCACAGGCTGAACTTGCTGCTGCCGGCCAAGCGGGCATGCCGGTGATACGGCACCGCCACGCGGCGGAAACCGACCCAGCTGAAGAGCCCCTTCATGAACCGGTGGCGCTCGCGCATCTCGCGCAATGCGCTCAGCGCGCGCGGCGACAGCAAGCGGAAATCGCCGGTATCGGCCGGAATGGGCGTGCGCGAGAGGCGGCCGATCACCCGGTAGAACACCGATGCGGCAGCACGCTTGCTCCAGCTCTCACCGTCACGCACCAGGCGGGTGCCATAAATGTTGTCGTAACCCTCGCGCCAGCGTTCAACAAACTGCGGCACCAGTTCCGGCGGGTCCTGGCCATCGGCGTCGAGGATCATCGCCGCCCCTTCGCGCACATGGTCCAGGCCGGCGGTCAGCGCCGCCTCCTTGCCGAAGTTGCGCGACAGCTTCAGCGCCGATACCCGCGGGTCGGCCTGGGCCAGCGAGGCGATCAACGACCAGGTCGCGTCACTGCTGCCGTCATCCACGTACAGGATGTGTCCATCGATTCCGGCCAGGCCGTCCAACACCGCGCACAATCGCGGATGCAGCTGGGGCAGCACCAGCTCTTCGTTGTGTGCGGCGATGACGAAGGTAAGACGCTCACGGGTCATCGCCGGATTGTACGTCGTTGAAGGGGACGCAGCCCGTCAGTCCACCGTTCGAAACACCCGCTTCCCGCATTGGAAGGCACCACGGACACCGCTGGTGTCGTGCCCCTCAGTCCTCCGCCAGATACCCCGCTCCACCCAGCTGCCGTGCCTGCCGCTGGATCCACGCCGCACGCCGCTGCACGTACGGGCCGGGCTTGGCCGCGTTGTAGCGACGCGGCGCCGGCAGCACTGCCGCCAGACGCGCGCTCTCCGCAGGGCTCAGCCGTGCGGCGTCCTTGCCCCAGAATGTCTGTGCCGCCGCCTGGGCGCCATACACGCCGTCGCCGAACTCGGCGATGTTGGCGTACATCTCCAGGATCCGCTGCTTTGGCCAGAAGGCTTCGATCAGCACCGTGTACCAGACCTCCAGGCCCTTGCGGATCCAGCTGCGGCCCTGCCACAGGAACAGGTTCTTGGCCACCTGCTGGCTGATCGTGCTGGCCCCGCGCAGGCGCCCACCGCGCGCGTTGTGGTCGCGCGCCTTTTCAATGGCCTGCAGGTCGAACCCACTATGGTCAGGGAAGCGCTGGTCCTCCGCGGCCACCAGCGAAATGGGCAGGCTCGGCGCCATCTGGTCAAGGTCCCGCCACTGGTAGCGCAGCCGATAGGACCAGTCGCCTTCACCCAGTGCCTCGCCGAAACGCCAGACCATCACCGTGGACAACGGCGGATCGATGAAGCGCAGCACCAGCACCTGCAGGCAGCTGAAGGCCACAAACAGCACCGGTAGCCACAGCAGCCGCTTCCAGCGCCAGCGCCGACGTGGCGCCGTGTCGGCGGCGGCCACTACCTTGTCCTGCTCTCCCCCTGCCCCCATTACTGGTGCATCCTTCTTATGCCTGGTTGTCGGCGCATTATCCGGCAACCATCCCCGTTTACGCGCGATGTGAGCCGATGACCGCCCAATCCGATTCCCTTATCCGTTTCCTGCTCCCCGACGCCGGTGTCCGTGGCGTCCACGTGCGCCTGCAGGCCACCTGGCAGGACATCCAGTCCCACGGCGAATACCCGGACAGTGCCACCGAACTGCTTGGCGACGCCTGCGTGGCCTCGGCGCTGTTCACCGGCCACACCAAGGTGGACGGCCGCCTGTCGATCCAGCTGCGCAGCAATACCGCGCTGCGCACGCTGTTCGCCGAATGCACCGCCGCCGGCACCCTGCGCGGCATCGTCCAGCTGGCCGAAGGGGGTGACGCCCCCCGCGACCTGACCGAACTGGGCCAGGACGCCCTGCTGGCCATCACCATCGAGAATCCGGGACTGGATCCGCGCGAACCGCAGCGCTACCAGAGCCTGGTCGCGCTGACCGCGCCGGAACTGGATGAAGCGTTCGAGGACTACTTCCGCCAGTCCGAGCAGTTGCCGACGCGGCTGCTGCTGGCCGCCGACCGCGACGGCGCTGCCGGCCTGCTGCTGCAGAAGCTGCCGGGCGACGAGGGCGACGACGACGGCTGGGCCCGCGCCAGCGCGCTGTTCGACACCCTGGGCAAGGCCGAGCTGCTGGCCACCCCGGCCGAGGAACTGCTGCACCGGTTGTTCCACGAGGAGAAGGCGGAGCTGGTGGGTGACAAGGCGCTGTCCTTCGCCTGCTCCTGCTCGCGTGAACGGGTCGCCTCGATGCTGTTCTCACTGGGCGAGGAAGAGGCCCGTGCCGCTGCCGAAGACACCGGCGCGGTGGACGTACGGTGCGAATTCTGCGGACAGGAGTATCACTTTCCGTTGACGGAGTTCGGCATACTGTTCCACGGTGCCCAGGGGGCTGTACCGGCACCTGAACGTCTTCAGTGAAAACGAACGAGTCTTGTATCTGGGGAGGAGCAAGGCTTGTTAAGAAATCATAAACACCCTAGGATCGAGTTCCCGCCCCAGCGGGAACTTTCACTGTCCGTCACTGTCTGAACTGGTCCGATGCGTACCTTCCTGCGTCTACCGCTGGCCCTGCTGATCGCCCTTGGCGCGATCACGGGCGTGCATGCGCAGAGCAAGGACACCCGCACCGTGATTCCGGTGTGGAACAAGGGCAGCGGCAAGGTCGAGGCCCTGCTGTACCTGGAGCCGACCGGTGAACAGGCAGTGGGCGCACGCTGGCATTTCGGCCGCAATTCCCTCGACGCTGCGTTCGGCCTGTCTTCGGGCGACTCGCTGGGCCTGCTGTGCAACAGCAGCAGCGGCTCCAGCATCAGCGGACTGGCCAGCCATTGCATGCTGGCCAGCCTGGGCGACGAAGATGACGCCATCGGCTCCAACCGGCGCCTGACCGGTACCGCCGCGCTCAACCGGGGCACCGGCCGCCTGGGAATCACTGCCGGCACCGGCCGCGAGACCCTGCCCGCCTGGCTGGCGACGCCCAGCAAGACCCCGTCGCTGCGCGCCGAACAGAATGACCTGACCGTGTTCGCACAGAAGAACATCGGTCGCGAAGGCTTTGTCTCCATCGCCGGCACCTATGCCAAGGCGCGCCTGGTCCCCCTGGCTGACGCCTCGCCGGCCATCGTCGACCGCTGGGACAGCAAGAGCCTGAGTCTGGGCGCTGGCTACGGCAATTTCAGCGGCAGCATCATCGGCCGCGTGGTTGACGTTCCGGGCAAGCCCGGCAAGTGGGAAGGCCTGGGCATCGGCCTGACCTGGCGCACCCCGTGGTCCGGCCAGCTCACCGTCGGCGCCGAGAACGTCATCAGCCGCGGCAAGAACCCATTCTCCCCGCGCAACGAAAGCAACGATGACGGCACCGTGCCGTACGTCCGCTACGAGCAGGATCTGTAGTCGCCTATCGACTGGTAACAAGCAGTGTTCAACATCGGGCGCCCTGGGGCGCCCGAATTGTTTCCGGACACTTCTGTCAAGTGCGAAAAGCACTCATCTGTTACAAACAGATACATCACGACATGCATCAACTGAAACTTTTTTGTGCTTCGGAGGGGGGGAGACGCAGTGGCGCCCGCCCGCGCACCAGGATAACTCTTTGAAAGAAAAGAAATCGAAGCGCATTCATGTGTAACCACAGCGTGAATTAACACAGCTTTAATTTTTGGCAGAGGGCCGTTACTATCGATTCAGCCTCGCGATTTTGGAGCCCTCTTTTGGACTCCGCCGCGCAGGCACTACCCCAGCCAAGATTTCTTGGAGAGAGAGAGCCAATGAATTTTCAGTCCAACAAGCTGCGTGACGCCGTCGTCGTCGCGCTGATCGCCGGTGCGGCGACGTCCGTAACAGCCCAGGCGCAGGAAGCGACCAACCTGGACCGCATTTCGGTGACCGGTTCGCGTATCAAGAGCACCGACATCGAAACCTCGCAGCCGGTCCTGAGCCTGACCCGTGCTGATATCGAAAAGCAGGGCGTGACCTCGGTCGCCGACATCCTGCAGCGCGTTGCAGCCAACGGCGCTGCTCTGAACCGCACCTTCAACAACGGCGGTGATGGCTCGGCCGGCGTCAGCCTGCGCAACCTCGGTGCCGAACGCACCCTGGTGCTGGTCAACGGCCGTCGCTGGACCACCGGTCTGGACGGCAGCGTCGACCTGAACACCATTCCGACCGCGATGATCGAGCGCATCGACATCCTGAAGGACGGTGCTTCGACCATCTATGGCTCGGATGCCATCGCCGGCGTGGTGAACATCATCACGAAGCAGAACTTCGACGGCGCCGAAGCAAACTTCTACAAGGGCCAGTACAGCGCAGGCGACGGCGAGCGGGAAGCCTATGACTTCACCCTCGGCACCACCACTGACCGTGCATCGCTGACGGTAGGCGCGTCCTACGTCAACGAGAAGTCGGTCATGGCTGGCGATCGCAAGATCTCTGCTGGTGGTCCGCCGTTCTTCAGCGGCCAGAGCTCGACCGGTATTCCGGGCAACTACATCCGTGGCGGCAATCAGTACCTGATCCTCAACGGGGTGGAAACCGCGTTCGACCCGAACGTGCACGGCTACAACAC
Source organism: Stenotrophomonas sp. YIM B13575 (assembly GCF_042787595.1). Taxonomy (NCBI): domain Bacteria; kingdom Pseudomonadati; phylum Pseudomonadota; class Gammaproteobacteria; order Lysobacterales; family Lysobacteraceae; genus Stenotrophomonas; species Stenotrophomonas sp. YIM B13575. The sequence continues at coordinate 15,079 of NZ_JBHZOP010000146.1, forward strand.
CGCGCCGGACAACTACCTGCTGACCCCGAACGAGCGCACCTCGCTGTTCGTGCTGGGCTCATACAACATCACCGACAACATCACCTTCCGTACCGAGGCGATGTACAACGAACGCAAGTCCGAGCAGCTGCTGGCCGCCATGCCGGTAACTGGCCAGCGACTGAGCGCTGGCAGCATCTACAACCCTTACGGCGTTGACCTGACCGGTGTGAACCGTCGCTTCAATGAGTCCGGCGGCCGTTCGTTCAACCAGAATGTCAAGAACTGGCACTTCTACGGCGGCTTCGAGGGCTTCTTCGAGTTCGCTGACCGCAACTTCGATTGGGACGTCGGCTACCGTTACGACAAGACCGACCAGAACGACCTGACCTACGGCTTGTTCAACCGTCAGCGTCTGGCCGAAGCCTATGGGCCGTCGGCCGTCCGAGGCGGTCAGGCGGTGTGCCTGAATGCAGCTGGTGCGGTCATCGCTGGTTGCGTTCCGATCAATCCGCTCGGCGGGCTGGGCTCGGTTTCGCAGGAAGCTCTCGATTACGTTTCCTTCACCGCACATGACTCTGCCAGCCTGGTGTCGAAGGGCTACTACGCCAACATCTCTGGCGAAATCGTGCAGCTCCCGGCAGGCGCACTTGGCTTCGCGGCGGGCTACGAGTATCGCAAGGAAACTGGCCAGTTCGATCCGGATGCCTTCATCGCATCCGGCCTGAGCACTGGTAACGGCGCCGCACCGACCAAGGGCGCGTACGATCTGAACGAGTTCTTCGTGGAACTGTCGATCCCGGTGTTGGCTGACCTGCCGGGTGCCAAGCTGCTGGACTTCAGCGTGGCCTCGCGCTACTCGGACTACAGCAACTTCGGCAACACCACCAACAACAAGTTTGGTTTCCGCTGGAAGCCAATCGACGACCTGATGATCCGCGGTAACTACTCCGAGGGCTTCCGCGCGCCGAGCATCAATAATCTGTATCGCGGTGATACGGATTCGTTCGAAACCTACATCGATCCGTGCTCCTCCAATGCAGGTCTTCGCACTGGTGCGGTGGCAGCCCAGTGTGCAGCTGCAGGCGTGCCGGCCAACTTCGTCCAGCCGGGCGCAGGCAGTGGCAGAAAGCAGACCGTTGTGCCGTTCACCTGGCAGGCCAACCCGAACCTGAAGCCGGAAACCTCGACCAGCAAGACGCTGGGCCTGGTGTGGAGCCCGAGCTTCGTGACCGGCTTGAATGTGACTTTGGACTGGTGGCAGATCAAGGTTGAAGATGCCATCACCCGTCCGGCCATCCAGGACATCATGAGCTACTGCTACGGTGGCACTCCGCAGCAGCAGGCGGCCTACTGTGGTCTGATCACCCGTGATCCGAACTACGGCACGGTCAATCAGCGCTACACCATCACCAACGTCAACATGCCGCTGCAGAACCTGGCATCGTACAAGGTGGAAGGTTGGGATCTGGGCCTGATGTACCGCCTGCCGGAAACCTCGTTCGGCCAGTTCACCATCAGCTGGGACAGCACCTATCTGGCGAAGTGGGACACCAAGTCGACCCAGGATGCGCCTGTCGAGGGTCGTCAGGGTCGGTACCGCGATCAGGATCCGTACTGGCGTATCCGTTCCAACCTGTATGTCGATTGGACCTACGGCGACTTCGGCGTGAACTACGGTCTGCGTTACAAGTCCGGCATGCGTGAGGAATGCCCGTTCGACCCGATCGAAGAGCCGGAGACCTTTGCATTCTGCTCCGACGGCGCGAATGGCGAGAACCACATCGGTGCCACCACCTACCACGACATCCAGGTGCGTTACAACACCCCGTGGAAGGGCACGATCATGCTGGGTCTGAACAACGCATGGGACAAGCAGCCGCCGGTGTCCTATTCGGTGCGCGCCAACATGTTCGACCCGCAGTACGACCTGCCGGGCCGTTACATGTACATGCAGTACAAGCAGAAGTTCTGATCGATCCACTGATCAGCTGATGCAGCAACGGCCCCGAAAGGGGCCGTTGTTTTTTGTACCTTCGTTGCTGGCGTCAACACCAACGAAAAAGGCCGCGGCAGTGCCGCGGCCTTTCTGCATCCAGCGATGAAGAACGCTCAGCCGTTCGGAATCAGCGTGTCGATGAGGTGTTCGACATACGCTTCGAAATCCTCGCGCGCCTGCTTGGGCTGTTGCAACTGCAACGACAACTGCAGGAAGCCCACATACGCTGCATAGGCCAGGCGTGCGCGGTGGCGTGCATCGGTCGAGCTCAGGCCCGCCTGGCGGAACGAGGCGATCAGGTAATCGAGTCGTCGCTGCGACACGCGGTCGATCACCGGCCGCACCATCGGATGGTCCAGCGCCTTCAGCAACTCGCTGTAGATGATGTGCGGCTGCACTTCGTGCGCCACCATCTGGAACAACTGGCGCAGGCGCACGCGCGGATCCGGCACGTCTTCCAGGCTGCCGAACACCTGTTCCTGCTCGAACAGTTCCCAGCGTTCCAGCGCGGCCTGCAGCAGCGCATCACGCGAGGGGAAGTGCCAGTAGAAACTGCCCTTGGTCACGCCAAGGCGGCGCGCCAGCGGCTCCACCGCGACGGCGCTGACACCTTGCTCGGCAATCAGATCGAGGGCCGCCTGGGCCCAGTCTTCGGCACTCAGGCGGCTGTTGCGGCCGGCACGCGGTTCGCCGGCGGAAGCGTCAGGTTGATTCATTTGCTGATTTAACCATACGCCGGGGTTCGTTGCAGTACGCGGTTGCGGCCGAAACCGTCGGCAGCGGGGCCAGAAGGGATTCCTGCGGCGCACCATACCGTGCAGTATTGACTTCCTGCAGAAGCAATCCATACTAGCGAGTATGGTTATGTCCCCTACTCCCGCTGCATTCCATGACCTGCGCCTGGAGGCCGCCCACGGCACCTCTCTGGCTGCAACTGCCAGCACCTCCGGCCGTCGCGGACGCGTACTGTTCGCACACGGCTTTGGCCAGACCCGCCATGCCTGGACGACCACGGCCAAAGCACTGTCGGCCGCGGGCCTGCAGACCCTGGCCTACGACGCCCGCGGTCATGGCGATTCCGACTGGAATGCGGCCGATCTGGCCTATCACGGCGAGCAGTTCGCCGATGACCTGATCGTGCTGGCCGGCGAGCAGCCGCGACCGCCGGTGCTGGTGGCCGCCTCGATGGGGGGCCTGTTCGGCCTGCTGGCCGAATCACGCTGGCCCGGGCTGTTCTCTGCCATGGTGCTGGTGGACATCACCCCGCGCTGGGACACGGCTGGCGTCGAACGCATCCTCGCCTTCATGACCGCACACCCGGACGGATTCGCCTCGCTGTCGCAGGCTGCCGATGTGATTTCGGCCTATGTGCCGCACCGCCCGCGCAAATCCGAGGATTCACTGCGCGCCCTGCTGCGCGACGATGGCCACGGCCGTTGGCGCTGGCATTGGGACCCGCGCCTGGTGGCCGAACTGGCCCGCGACAGCGAGCAGCACCAGGACGCACTGGCCGAAGCCGCGCGCCAGGTGAAGTGCCCCTTGCTGCTGGTCAGCGGTGGCCGCAGCGACCTGGTCACCCCGCAGACGGTGGCCGAATTCCTGGCATTGGCGCCACACGCACGCCACGTACAGTTGCCGCAGGCCACGCACATGGTCGCCGGTGATGACAACGACGCCTTTACCGCTACTGTGTTGGACTATCTGGACGTGTTGCCCGCAGCGGATGCTGCAGCTTCGTCCGCCATAAACGAGCACGTCACCGGAGCACGCTCATGAGCCTCGTCATTCCCTTCCTCGCCCTGCTGCTGGCAGGCGCGTTCGCTGCCTACCACCGCATGCGCCTGCTGACCTGGACGCTGATCAGCGTGGCCCTGCTGGTCGCCTGCTGGTTCATTCCCTACGTCAACCAGACCGCCACGATCGTCGCTGCTGCCGTATTGGCCGTGATCGTCGTGCCGCTGCTGCTGCCGTTCATCCGCAAGCCGCTGCTGACCGGCCCGATGATGAAGGTGTTCCGCAAGGTGCTGCCGCCGCTGTCGCAGACCGAGCGCATCGCCCTGGAAACCGGCTCGGTCGGCTTCGAAGGCGAACTGTTCACCGGTGACCCGGACTGGAACATCCTGCTGAACTACCCCAAGCCGCAGCTGAGTGCTGAAGAACAGGCCTTCCTCGATGGCCCGGTCGAAGAGCTGTGCAAGATGGTCAACGACTGGGAGATCACCCACGTCCATGCCGACCTGCCGCCGGAGCTGTGGAGCTTCATCAAGAAGAACAAGTTCTTCGGCATGATCATTCCGAAGGAATACGGCGGCCTGGGCTTCAGCGCGCTGGCCCACCACAAGGTGATCCAGAAGCTGGCATCAGTGTCGAGCGTGGTCAGCTCCACCGTTGGCGTACCGAACTCGTTGGGCCCGGGTGAGCTGCTCAACCATTACGGCACCCAGGAACAGAAAGACCAGTACCTGCCGCGCCTGGCCGATGGCCGCGAAGTGCCCTGCTTCGGCCTGACCGGTCCGTTCGCCGGCTCGGACGCCACCTCGATCCCCGATTACGGCATCGTCTGCAAGGGCGAGTGGAACGGCGAGCAGGTCCTCGGCGTCAAGCTCACCTTCGACAAGCGCTACATCACGCTGGCCCCGGTGGCCACGCTGATCGGCCTGGCCTTCCGCATGTACGACCCGGATGGCCTGATCGGCACCACCCGCGATATCGGCATCACCCTGGCCCTGTTGCCGCGTGACACCGCCGGTGTGGAAATCGGCCGTCGTCATTTCCCGCTCAACTCGACCTTCCAGAACGGCCCGATCCGTGGCAAGGATGTCTTCATCCCGCTGACCCAGCTGATCGGCGGCGCCGAGAAGGCCGGCAAGGGCTGGAACATGCTCAACGAGTGCCTGGCCGTCGGTCGCTCGATCACCCTGCCCTCCACCGCCAGTGGCGGTGCCAAGGCCGGCGCGGTGGTGACCGGTGCCTACGCGCGTATCCGCAAGCAGTTCGGCCTGTCGGTCGGCCGCTTCGAAGGCGTGGAAGAAGCGCTGGCCCGCATTGGTGGCAAGGCGTACAAGATCAGCGCGCTGTCGCAGGCCACCGCTGCCGCTGTGGACCGCGGTGACGTGCCGTCGGTGCCGTCGGCGATCGCCAAGTACCACTGCACCAACATGAGCCGTGAAGTGATCTCGGACGTGATGGACGTGATCGGCGGCAAGGGCATCATCCTGGGGCCGCGCAACTTCGCCGGCCGCAGCTGGCAGGCCGCGCCGATCGCCATCACGGTGGAAGGCGCCAACATCATGACCCGCAGCCTGCTGATCTTCGGCCAGGGCGCGATCCTCTGCCATCCGTGGGTGCTGAAGGAAATGAAGGCCGCGCAGGATCCGGATACCCGTGCCGGCCTGCAGGACTTCGACCGCAGCCTGTTCGGCCACATCCGCTACGGCATCTCCAATGCCGTGCGTTCGTTCTGGTTCGGCCTGACCGGCGCGCGCTTCGGCGCTGCCCCGGGCGACGCCTACACCCGCCGCTACTTCCGCAAGCTGGACCGCTACTCGGCCAACCTGGCGCTGATGGCCGACATCTCGATGATGACGCTGGGCGGCAAGCTGAAGTTCAAGGAATCGCTGTCTGGCCGCCTGGGCGACGTGCTGAGCCACGTCTACATGACCAGCGCCATGCTCAAGCGCTACCACGACGAAGGCGCCCCGCAGGCCGACCAGCCGCTGCTGGCCTGGGCCTTCCATGACAGCGTGCACAAGATCGAAGAATCGCTGTCGGCCGCCCTGCGCAACTTCCCGATCCGTCCGATCGGCTGGCTGATGTGGGCACTGATCTTCCCGCTGGGCCGTCGTGCCGAGGCCCCGGGCGACCGCCTGAGCCGTCGCGTGGCTGCGCTGCTGATGGCACCGAACGAAGCCCGCGACCGCCTCGCCAGCGGCGTGTTCCTGAGCCCGTGCGAGAACAACCCGGGCGGCCGCATCAACAGCTACCTGAGCAAGGCGATCATGGCCGAGCCGGTGGAGCGCAAGTTCATCAAGGCGCTCAAGACCAAGGGCATCGAAGCGCTGGATTTCGTCACCCAGTTGGACGAGGCCGTGGCCGAAGGCGTGATCACCCAGGACGAACGCACCCTGCTCGAGGAGCTGCGCACGCTCACCCTGGAAACCATCACCGTGGACGACTTCGATCCGGAAGAGCTGCGCTCGGCGGGCTACTACAAGCGCGAACAGAAGGGAGCGCAGTCGCAGGCCGCGTGATCGCAGCCACCATGTAAACGACAACGGCGGACTTCGGTCCGCCGTTTCTTTAGGGAGACACCCGATGTCTGCTCCACTGCTTACGCTTTACCACCGCCTGCAGCGCTGGCCTGCCGGCAACTGGTTGTTCTCGCGCGCGGTGTGCGTCAAGGCGCCCTACTTCGCCAGCATCGCCCCGCGCATCACTCTCCTCGAGAACGGCCGCTGCGAGGGCACGCTCGCCGACCGCCGCAAGGTGCGCAACCACATCGGCACGGTGCACGCGATCGCGATGTGCAATCTGGCCGAGCTCACTGCCGGGCTGATGGTCGATGCGTCGCTGCCGAAGGGCATGCGCTGGATCCCGAAGGGCATGCAGGTGCAGTACCTGGCCAAGGCGCGCGGCACGCTGCACGCGACGGCATTGCCGGCGCAGCCGATCGTGGTGGCGGCGGAAGGCTACGCGTTGCCGGTGACGGTGAGCGTGCGGGATCGTGCGGGGACGGAAGTGTTCAGTGCGGTGATCGACATGTGGGTGTCGCCGGCGAAGTGATGTTCCCGCGAACGGCGCAGCCCCTCGTGGGTTGGTTGCTGGAAGCGGATCATGGGTTGGGCCGGAGGGGTGGGATGCCCAAGGGACGCCGTGAATACGTCCCTGTAGGCTCGGGCGCGCCATCCACGGCGCTTACGCCCCTGCGCATCCCACCCCTCCGGCCCCTGACAGATCTCTGCGGCGTCCACCCACGGAAAAGAAAAAAGAAGAGCAAAAGCAAAAAGCGGCCCAGCGGCCGCTTTTTTGCTTTTCGGTGTTGCTGTTGCTGTTGCTCTTGATCTTCTTTTTCTTCTCCGTGGGCTGGCCGCACACGGAAACTGTCAGAGGTGGGGCGGGTGGGCCGTGCAGGGGCGTTGGCGCCATGGATGGCGCCATCGAGCTTACAGGGACGTACTTGCAGCGTCCCCTGCACGGC
>NZ_JBHZOP010000147.1:0-3497 GCF_042787595.1 Stenotrophomonas sp. YIM B13575
CCCCCACCCCGCCTTCGACAGATTCCCGCGATCTGCCGGAATGGCATGGCCTGCTCTTGGTGGGTGTCGACCTTGGTCGACACATGGATCCATGCCATGCGTGGATGGGTCTTCCTGATTACCGCGCCATCTTCCGCCGCAGCCAGTAGCCCGCGCCCAGCAGCACGAACCATGCAGGGCTGGCCACCAGCGCCTGGCGGGTGTCGGCCTGCAGGCTCAGCAGGACCAGCACGGCGGCGAAGAACAGCAGGCAGGCCCAGCACATCGCCACGCCACCGGGCATCTTGAAGATCGAGGCCGCGTGGCGCTCCGGGTAGCGACGGCGGTAGACCATGTAGGCCACCAGGATCAGCGACCAGACGAAGATGAACAACACCGTCGCCAGGGTCGTCACCAGGGTGAAGGCGGTCACCAGGTTGGGGATCAGGTAGATCAGCAGGGTGCCGCCCAGCAGGCATAGGCAGGAGAACAGCAGGCCCCGTGCCGGCACGGCTGCGCGCGAGAGCTTGGACAGGCCGCGCGGTGCATGGCCTTCCTCGGCCAGGCCGAACAGCATGCGGCTGGTGGAGAAGATGCCGCTGTTGGCCGACGACGTGGCCGAGGTCAGCACCACGAAGTTGATCAAGCTGGCGGCGGCGGGAATGCCGGCCAGCACGAACAGCTGCACGAACGGGCTCTTGTCCGGCACCACCTGGCGCCACGGGGTGACGGCCATGATCGCGATCAGCGCCAGCACGTAGAAGATGATGATGCGCACCGGGATCGAGTTGATCGCCTTCGGCAGGTTGCGCTCCGGGTCGGCGGTTTCTGCAGCGGTGGTACCCACCAGTTCGATGCCGACGAAGGCGAACACCGCGATCTGGAAGCCGGCGAAGAAACCGACCAGGCCCATCGGGAACATGCCGCCGTCATTCCACAGGTTCGACAGCGCTGCGGTATGCCCGCTCGGCGAGGTGAAGCCCCACGCCACCAGCCCGGCACCGGTGATGATCAGCGCGCAGATCGCCACGATCTTGATCAGCGCGAACCAGAATTCCATTTCGCCGAACAGCTTCACCGTCACCAGGTTCAGTGCCAGCAACAGCAGCACGCAGGCCAACGCGGGTATCCATGCGTCCAGCCCGGGGAACCAGAACTGCGCATAGGCGGCGATGGCGATCACATCGGCGATGGCGGTGACGATCCAGCAGAACCAGTACGTCCACCCACAGAAGAACCCGGCCCACGGCCCGAGCAGATCGGTGGAGAAGTCGATGAAGGATTTGTACTGCAGGTTGGACAGCAGCAGCTCGCCCATCGCCCGCATCACGAAGAACAGCATCGCGCCGATGATCAGGTAGACGAACACGATGGACGGGCCAGCCAGGCTGATGGTCTTGCCCGAGCCCATGAACAGGCCGGTACCGATGGCACCGCCGATGGCGATCAGTTGCAGGTGGCGGTTGGACAGGCTGCGGCGCAGGTGCTCGGGGGGCGTGGCGGGCTCGGTCATGGGCGCGGAAGGAGGCGGGCGAAGCATTCGACGGTAGTCCTCCGGCTGCCACAACGCCAGCGCCGGACGGCCCAGGGCCGTCAGCAAGTGTCACTTTCACCACAATGTGACCCATTACCGCATTTGTCCCATTCCGCCCAGCCCGGCGCCGTGTTCATATACCGCCATCGCCCAAGGACCGGCCCCGCCCATGTGCCCAGCCCTGCACACCTCTCTGGAGCCCCGGTCATGAGCCGACTGCGGGTCATCATCGGCGGTACCGTACTGGCCGTGCTGGCCGCTGCAGTGCCGATCGCGGTCATGGTCTATGCCACCTGGGACCGCGCCGTCAGCGTCGAGCAACAGCGACTGCATGCCATCGCCGATCGCACCCTGCGCCGTACCGAAGTGTCCTACCACGAGGCCCTGGCGGCATTGAAGTCCGCAGAGGCCACGGTGCTGCCGGCCTGCGGGGCCGAACACATCCAGCGCATGCAGACGCTGGTGATGACCACCCCGTCATCCGACCAGATGGGCTACTTCGAGGGGGGCAAGCTGCGCTGCACGTCCTGGGGCCCATTCCAGCGGGATGTGGACCAGCCCACGCCGGACCACGTCACCAGCGATGGCGCCGGCATCACCGTCGATGTGCGCCCCGAGGCGGCCGGCCGGCGGCCGATGCTGTCCATCATGTACGGCTCCTACGACGTGCTGGTCGACCCTCGGCGCTTCGTCGACGTCATCGTCGATCCGGACGTGCGGCTGGCCCTGGCAAGCCCGGATGGGCGGCTGCTGACCCAGCAGGACGGCATGGACCCGACCCTGTTGCAGAAGCTGCTGCGCGAACCCGGCGAGGGGCTGGACCGCGACACGCTGTACGCCAGCGCGCGCAGCGGGGAATGGCTGGCGATCGCCACGGCACCGCGCACCGCGCTGGCCGCTACCTTCCGGCAGCAGGCGTGGTTGTTCGTGCCCTTGGGACTGCTGATGGCCGCCGCCGGTGCCGGCCTGGTGATCTGGCTGTCGCGGCGACGGCTGTCGATGCGCGGCGAACTGGGCATCGCCATCCGCCGCCGCGAACTCTACCTGCACTACCAGCCGATCATCGAACTGGACACCGGCATCTGCGTCGGCGCCGAGGCGCTGGTGCGCTGGCAGCGGCCCGACGGCACGCAGGTACGTCCGGACCTGTTCATTCCCCTGGCCGAGGAGGCCGGGATGATTGCCGCCATCACCGACCTGGTGATCGAGAACGTGGTTGCCGACATGCGTGAACTGCTGGCCGAGGATCGCAGCGCACACATCGCGATCAATCTGGCGGCCGAGGACATCAGCAGCGGGCGGGCGCTGAAGGTGATCTCGCAGCGCATGGCCGGCAGCGGCATCCTGCCGCAGCAGATCTGGCTGGAGGCCACCGAACATGGCTTCCTCGATATCGACCGTGCGCGCACCATGCTAGCGGCGGCGCGACGCGCGGGCCACAGCGTGGCCATCGATGATTTCGGCGTCGGCTATTCCAGCCTGCAGTACCTGCAGCAGCTGCCGTTGGATGCGTTGAAGATCGACAAGTCCTTCGTCGATGCGATCGGCACCGAGAGCGCGACCAGCCCGGTCACCCCGCACATCATCGGCATGGCCCGCGAGCTGGGCCTGTGGCTGGTGGCCGAAGGCGTGGAAACCGAGGCGCAGCTGGCCTACCTGCACAGCCAGCACGTGCAGTTCGGCCAAGGCTGGCTGTTCTCGCGGCCGTTGCCGCGCGATGAGTTCATCGCTTTCCATCGCAAGCGCCAGCAGCAGTACGGCGCGGCGCGGGAGCACATGCAGAATCCGCGTAGCGTGCCGTTCGAGCGTGAGCAGGCGGGGGAGGAGTAGTCGGCGAACGGCGCGGCCCCTCGTGGTGGGTCGCGGAGAGCGGTTCGTGGGTTGGTCGGGCGGGGTGGATACGCGGGGGACGCCGTGAATCCGTCCATGGAGGCTTGGCCGCGGCATCCATGCCGCGGACACCCCCGCGTACCCACCCCGCCCG
>NZ_JBHZOP010000148.1:0-14812 GCF_042787595.1 Stenotrophomonas sp. YIM B13575
GGGTCCGGTTGCGGGGGCGTGAGCGCCATGGATGGCGCGACCGAGCTTACATGGACGTACTTGCAGCGTCCCCCGCAACCGGACCCACCCCGCCATCCCCAGGAAACCGGTGTTGGCTGTTGCTGTTGCTGCGGCCGTTGCCTCTGCGGGTGCCGGGCGCCGCCCGGCCAAGCCCCGCAACCCGCTACAATGGTCGGATGCCTCTGATTACTCTGCAAAACGTCGACTTCAGCGTCGGCGGCCCGCTGTTGCTGGAAAAAGCCGAACTGTCGATCGAACCGGGCGAGCGTATTGCCCTGATCGGCCGCAACGGCGCCGGCAAATCGACCCTGCTCAAGCTGCTGTCCGGCGACCACAAGCCCGATGACGGCGAAGTGCGCGTGCAGCAGGGCGTGCGCGTGACCCGCCTGGAGCAGGAAGTGCCGCACGGCGCCGCCGGCAGCGTGTTCGACGTCGTCGCCGATGGCCTGGGCGAACTGGGCCAATGGCTCGCCGAATTCCATCACCTCAGCCACGCCGACGTATTCGATGGCGAAGCGCTGGGCAACGTGCAGGCCAAGATCGATGCCGCCAACGGCTGGGGCCTGGACCAGCGCGTCAGCGAGACCCTGACCAAGCTCGATCTCGATGGCGACGCGGAGTTCGCGCGCCTGTCCGGCGGCATGAAGCGCCGCGTGCTGCTCGGCCGTGCGCTGGTATCCAGCCCCGACCTCCTGTTGCTGGACGAACCGACCAACCACCTGGACATCGAAGCCATCGACTGGCTCGAAATGTTCCTCAAGAACTGGAACGGTAGCGTGGTGTTCGTCACCCATGACCGCCGCTTCCTGCGTGCACTGGCCACCCGCATCGTCGAGATCGATCGCGGCCAGGTCACCAGCTGGCCGGGCGACTGGGCCAACTACGAGCGCCGCCGCGAAGAACGCCTCAATGCGCAGGCGCAGGAAAACGCACGGTTCGACAAGCTGCTGGCGCAGGAAGAAGTGTGGATCCGCCAGGGCATCAAGGCCCGCCGCACCCGTGACGAAGGCCGCGTGCGCCGCCTGAAGGCGATGCGCAACGAGCGTTCCGCACGCCGCGACCTCAGTGGCAACGTCAAGATGGAAGCGGCCCAGGGCGTGAGCTCGGGCAAGAAGGTCATCGACATCAAGGACATCTCGTTCGCCTTCGGCGATCGCACGATGGTCCGCGATTTCTCCACCACCATCCTGCGCGGCGACCGCATCGGCCTGATCGGCCCCAACGGCAGTGGCAAGACCACGCTGCTGAAGCTGCTGCTGGGCGAGCTGCAGCCGCAGAAGGGTGAAGTCAACGCCGGCACCAACCTGCAGGTCGCGTACTTCGACCAGTACCGTGCAGTGCTGCGCGAAGACTGGAGCGCGATCGAGAACGTGGCCGAAGGCCGCGATTTCCTCGAGTTCAATGGCAAGCGCAAGCACGTGCATGCCTACCTGCAGGACTTCATGTTCACCCCCGAGCGTGCGCGCGCGCCGATCACCCGCCTGTCCGGTGGCGAGCGCAACCGCCTGCTGCTGGCCAAGCTGTTCGCGCAGCCGTCCAACCTGCTGGTGATGGACGAACCGACCAACGATCTGGACGTGGAAACCCTGGAGCTGCTGGAAGAGCTGCTGGGCGAATACAACGGCACCTTGCTGCTGGTCAGCCATGATCGTGACTTCATCGACAACGTGGTGACGTCCACCCTGGTGATGGAAGGCGACGGCGTGATCGGTGAGTACGTGGGCGGCTACAGCGACTGGCAGCGTTACGCGGCCAGCGTGGCCGCAGCGCCTGCGGTGGTTGCCGCGGCCAAGCCCGCTGCCACTGCGCCGGTGGCGGCTGCGGAACCGGCTGCGCCCAAGCGCAAGCTCCCCTACAAGGAAGCGCGCGAGCTGGAGCAGCTGCCGAAGACGATCGAAAAGCTCGAGGGCGATGTCGAAGGCCTGACTGCAGCGATGAACGATCCGTCGTTCTACACGCGCAGCAGTGCCGAAGTGACCGCGCACACCCAGCAGCTGGCCAAGGTGCAGGCCGAGCTGGATGCCGCGTATGCGCGCTGGGAAGAGCTGGAAGGCTGATCGTCGAGCCGCCGTGGGCTGATTGTTGTAGGGCCGAGCCAACGCTCGGCTCATCGCGATCCGGCCGGAGAGCAGCCGAGCGCAGGCTCGGCTCTACAGGTGCGAGGGCACTAACGTGCCCTTGACCTATTTAACCCCGTGCAGATCCCGCAGCTGGCTCGTGCGGCTGCCGAAGTACGCCGCCAGATCGGCGATGTCCTGATCGCTCAGGTCCTTCGCCTGCGGTGTCATCAGCGCATGCTGGCGGTCACCGGCACGGTAGGCCTGCAGCGCATGCGCCAGGTAGTCGCCATATTGCCCACCCAGCTTCGGATAGGTCGGATCGATCGGCGCATTGCCGTCGGCACCGTGGCAATCGATGCAGCTCTGGCTGGTGGCCTTGCTCTTGACCTTGGCGCGGGCCTCACCGGCGGCTTCACGCCCGGCAGGCAGGCCCGCGGATGAAGACGATCCGTGCTCGCCGCTGGCATGGCCGGGATCGCCGGCGGATTTCTCGCTGTTCTCCACCTGTGACTGCGAGCAGGCCGCCAGCAGCAGGGCGACGGACAGGGCGATGGCGTGACGCAGGGGATGCGCGGCTTTCGACATGGGCGGGCCTTACTTCACGGTGGACAGGTAAACAGCGAGATCGGCGATCTCCTGTTCGCTGAAACTCATCGACTGCGCCTGCATCGTCGGATGCCGGCGCTTGCCCTGGCGGTACTCGGTCAGGGCCTGGGTCAGGTACTGCTGGGTCTGGCCACCGATCTTCGGTACCCGGTAACTGGGGTAGGCGTTCTTGTAACCGGTGATGCCGTGGCACCCCTGGCAGGTATAGGCCAGCACACGGCCATTGTCGAAACTGCCGGTGGGCGTGGCGGCCGCCGGCACAGGGGCCGTAGCCGGTGCCGGGGCGGGTGCTGCAGGAGCAGAAGCAGAAGCAGGAGCGGGCTGTGCGGCGGCCCCGAGGGGCAGGAGGACGGCCAGAGCGAGACAAGCGGCGAGCGGCTGCGGGCGCATGGTGTCTTTTCCGGGGATTCGGGTCTGGTCGTTCCGGCGTGGGGTACGGAACGACCCGAGTATAGCCTCAGGTTTCATCTAGCTGAAATGGGGTCGGCCCGACCGGCGGCGTGAAGACACCATGACCTTTGGGATATGGTGTTGCCGTGAAGTGGTGCATTACTTTGCTACCACACCTGCCCACGCATCCTCCAGGGATCTGACGATGTCGCACCAAACCTTCGTGCCCGGCCCCCGCAGCGGACTCTGCGCTGCCGCGCTGCTGCTCTCCACCTCCCTGCTGCTGAGCGGCTGCGCCGCTGGGCCCAACAACGAGGCCAAGGCGGCCGAGACCAAGGACGAGAAGAAGGTCGAGGCGGTGCCGGTGGAAGTGGCCGTGGCCAGCCATCGCGCCGTGGCCGCCAGCTACACCGGAACCGCAGCACTGGAGCCGCGCGCCGAATCGCAGGTGGTTGCCAAGACCTCGGGCGTTGCGTTGGCGGTGCTGGTCGAGGAAGGGCAGCGGGTCAGCGCCGGGCAGCCCCTGGTTCGCCTGGATCCGGACCGCGCGCGCCTGGCGGTAGCGCAGAGCGAAGCGCAGATGCGCAAGCTGGAAAACGACTATCAGCGTGCCCAGAAGCTGGTCGCCCAGCAGCTGGTCAGTGCGGCCAGCGTCGACCAGTTGCGCTACGACCTGGAAAACGTGCGCGCCCAGTACCGCCTGACCACGCTGGAACTGTCGTACACCACCGTGGCCGCACCGATTTCCGGCGTGATCGCCTCGCGCTCGATCAAGACCGGCAACTTCGTGCAGATCAACACGCCGATCTTCCGCATCGTCGACAACTCGCGGCTGGAAGCCACCCTCAACGTGCCCGAACGTGAGCTGGCGACGTTGCGCGCAGGCCAGCCGGTGATGTTGTCGGCCGATGCGCTGCCGGGCCAGACCTTCACCGGTGTCGTCGACCGCATCGCGCCGGTGGTCGATTCGGGCAGTGGCACCTTCCGTGTGGTCAGTGCCTTCGATGGCGCCGCGCAGTCGCTGCAGCCGGGCATGTTCGGCCGCATCCGCATCGACTACGACCAGCGTGCCGACGCGCTGGTGGTGCCGCGCCTGGCACTGCTCGACGATGGTGAGCCGGCGGTGTTCCGGGTGCGCGAGGGCAAGGTCGCGCGGGTGCCGGTCAAGCTCGGTTATGCCGAAGGACCGTGGGTGGAAATCCGTGAGGGCCTGGCCGCTGGCGACCAGATCGTCACCGCCGGCAAGGTCGCCCTGCGCGATGGCACGGCGGTGCAGGTGATCGCCGATCCGAAGGCCAAGGCGAAGACGGTAGCCACCTCGGCCAAGCCGGCAGAGAAGGCCGGGAGCACGCAATGACCGCGCCCGGCCACGACCCCGGTGCCTCGCCAGGGAGCGACGGCGCCGCCGCAGGCATGCGTGGCGGCCTGGTGGAGTTCGCCACCCGCCGCCGCGTCACCATCGCCATGTGCACGGTCACCCTGCTGCTGTTCGGCTTGATCGCGCTGGGCAACCTCAAGGTCAACCTGCTGCCCGACCTGAGCTATCCGACGCTGACCGTGCGCACCGAGTACACCGGTGCGGCGCCGACTGAAATCGAAACCCTGATCACCCAGCCGGTTGAAGAAGCCGTGGGCGTGGTCAAGAACCTGCGCAAGCTGAAGTCGGTGTCGCGCACCGGCCAGAGTGATGTGGTGCTCGAGTTCGCCTGGGGCACCAACATGGACCAGGCGAGCCTGGAAGTGCGCGACAAGATGGAAGCGCTGAACCTGCCACTGGAAGCCAAGGCGCCGGTGCTGCTGCGCTTCAATCCCTCCACCGAGCCGATCATGCGCCTGGTGCTGTCGACCAAGGCCGCGCCCGCGACCGACGAAGAAGCGATCCGTGAACTGACCGGCCTGCGCCGCTATGCCGACGAAGACCTGAAGAAGAAGCTGGAGCCGGTCACCGGCGTGGCGGCGGTGAAGGTCGGCGGTGGCCTGGAAGACGAGATCCAGGTGGACATCGACCAGCAGAAACTGGCCCAGCTCAACCTGCCGATCGACACCGTCATCAAGCGCCTGAAGGAAGAGAACATCAACATTTCCGGCGGGCGCCTGGAGGAGGGCTCGCAGCGCTTCCTGGTACGTACCGTCAACCAGTTCGCCGACCTGGAAGAGATCCGCAACCTGCTGGTCACCACCCAGGCATCCAACGGCAGCGCGGCCGACTCGGCGCTGCAGCAGATGTTCAACATTGCGGCCTCGACCGGTTCGGCTGCGGCGGTCGCTGCTGCGTCGGCCGCCCAGAGCGCGTCGTCGGGCGGTGCGTCCAGCGTGGTCGCCAACGGTGTGCCGGTGCGCCTGAAGGACGTGGCCACCGTGCGCCAGGGCTACAAGGAACGCGAAGCGGTCATCCGCCTGGGCGGCAAGGAATCGGTCGAACTGGCGATCTACAAGGAAGGCGATGCCAATACCGTTGCCACCGCCGAGGCACTGCGCAAGCGCCTTGAGCAGATCAAGGCAACCTTCCCGGCCGACGCCGAACTGACCACCATCGAAGACCAGTCGCGCTTCATCGAGCACGCCATCGCCGACGTCAAGAAGGACGCAGTGATCGGTGGCCTGCTGGCGATCCTGATCATCTTCCTGTTCCTGCGCGATGGCTGGAGCACCTTCGTGATCAGCCTGTCGTTGCCGGTCTCGATCATCGCCACGTTCTTCTTCATGGGCCAGCTCGGGCTGAGCTTGAACGTGATGTCGCTGGGCGGCCTGGCACTGGCCACGGGCCTGGTGGTGGATGACTCGATCGTGGTGCTGGAGAGCATCGCCAAGGCGCGCGAACGCGGCCTGGGCATCCTGCAGGCGGCCATCGCCGGTACCCGCGAAGTGAGCATGGCCGTGGTCGCTTCGACCCTGACCACCATCGCGGTGTTCCTGCCGTTGGTGTTCGTCGACGGCATCGCCGGCCAGCTGTTCCGCGACCAGGCGCTGACCGTGGCCATCGCCATCGCGATCTCGCTGCTGGTGTCGATGACCCTGATTCCGATGCTGAGCTCGCTGAAGGGCCGGCCGCCGCTGGCGTTTCCGGAAGAAGCCGCGGCCGAGCCGTGGCAGCCGCAGAGCCGCTGGCAGAAGCCGGTCGCGCTCGGCCGTCGTGGTGTGGTGGCGACGATGCGCTGGAGCTTCTACGCGCTGGCGTGGCTGGTGGTGCGCATCTGCCGCGGCGTGGCTGCGGTGGTCGGCCCGGTGATGCGGAAGGCCAGCGACATCGCGATGAAGCCGTACGCCGGTGCCGAGCGCGGCTACCTGCGGTTGCTGCCCGGCGCGCTGGCCCACCCCGGCAAGGTGCTGGGCCTGGCCGCACTGGCGTTCGTCGGCACGATGGCGCTGGTGCCGATGCTCGGCGCCGACCTGATCCCGCAGCTGGCGCAGGACCGTTTCGAAATGACGGTGAAGCTGCCGGCGGGCACGCCGCTGAAGCAGACCGATGCGCTGGTGCGCGAGCTTCAGTTGGCACACGGCAAGGGCGAAGGCGTGGCATCGCTGTACGGCGTCAGCGGCAGCGGTACCCGCCTGGATGCCAGCCCGACCGAAAGTGGAGAGAACATCGGCAAGCTGACCATCGTGATGGAAGGCGGCGGCAATCCGCAGACCGAAGCGGAGATCACCGAGCGCCTGCGCGACACCATGGGTCAGCACCCGGGTGCGCAGGTGGACTTCGCGCGGCCGGCATTGTTCAGCTTCTCCACGCCGCTGGAGATCGAACTGCGCGGCCAGGACATGGCCACCCTGGAAGTGGCGGGCCAGCGCCTGGCGGCGCTGCTGCGTGGCAACGCGCACTACGCCGACGTCAAGTCGACCGTGGAAGAGGGCTTCCCGGAAATCCAGATCCGCTTCGACCAGGAGCGTGCCGGTGCGCTGGGCCTGACCACCCGCCAGATCGCCGACGTGGTGGTGAAGAAGGTGCGCGGCGATGTGGCCACCCGCTACAGCTTCCGTGACCGCAAGATCGACGTGCTGGTGCGCGCACAGGAAACCGACCGTGCCAGTGTGGAGAGCATCCGCCGCTTGATCGTCAATCCGGGCAGCACCCGTCCGGTCACCCTGGACGCAGTGGCTGATGTGGTCGCCACCACCGGCCCGAGCGAGATCCATCGCGCCGACCAGACCCGGGTTGCCGTGGTCTCGGCCAACCTGCGCGACATCGACCTTGGCGCGGCCATGCGCGAAGTGCAGCAGATGGTGTCCGAACAGCCGTTGGGCGCCGGCGTGGGCCTGCACATCGGTGGCCAGGGTGAGGAACTGGCACAGGCAGCGAAGTCGCTGATCTTCGCCTTCGGCCTGGCGATCTTCCTGGTCTACCTGGTGATGGCCTCGCAGTTCGAATCGCTGCTGCATCCGTTCGTGATCCTGTTCACCATCCCGCTGGCGCTGGTCGGCGCGATCCTGGCGTTGATGCTGACCGGGAAACCCATTTCGGTGGTGGTGTTCATCGGCCTGATCCTGCTGGTCGGTCTGGTCACCAAGAACGCGATCATCCTGATCGACAAGGTCAACCAGCTGCGCGAGGCCGGCGTGGCCAAGCACGAGGCACTGGTGGAAGGTGCACGCTCGCGCCTGCGGCCGATCATCATGACCACCCTGTGCACGCTGTTCGGCTTCCTGCCGCTGGCGGTGGCGATGGGCGAGGGCGCCGAGGTGCGCGCACCGATGGCGATCACCGTGATCGGTGGCCTGCTGGTGTCGACCCTGCTGACCCTGCTGGTGATCCCGGTGGTGTACGACCTGATGGACCGCCGCGGCGATGCCTATTACCGCGAACGCGGCCGCAAGCATGCCGGTGAGGGACTGTATGCCGCGCAGGGCAGCAGCGCGGGCGGGGAGGAACCGGCATGAGCATTGCCGAGTTCTCCATCCGTCGGCCGGTCACCACCATCATGTGTTTCGTGTCGCTGGTGGTGGTCGGACTGATCGCCTCGTTCCGGCTGCCACTGGAAGCGCTGCCAGACATCTCCGCGCCGTTCCTGTTCGTGCAGATTCCGTATACCGGCTCCACCCCGGAAGAAGTCGAGCGGACCATCATCCGTCCGGTGGAAGAGTCGCTGGCGACGATGACCGGGATCAAGCGCATGCGCTCATCGGCAACTTCAGAAGCGGCGTCGATCTTCATCGAGTTCAGCGACTGGGACCGTGACATCGCCATCGCCGCTTCCGATGCACGCGAGCGTATCGATGCGATCCGCAGCGATCTGCCCGACGACCTGCAGCGCTACAACGTGTTCAAGTGGTCCAGCAGCGACCAGCCGGTGCTGAAAGTGCGCCTGGCCAGTACCACCGACCTGACCACTGCCTATGACATGCTCGACCGCGAGTTCAAGCGGCGTATCGAGCGGATCCCGGGCGTGGCCCGGGTCGAGATCACCGGCGCGCCGCCGAACGAGGTGGAGATCGCGATCGATCCGAACCGCCTGAACGCCCACGGCCTGAGCATCAACGAGCTGAGTGATCGCCTGCGCACGCTGAACTTCTCGATCTCGGCCGGGCAGATCGACGACAACGGCCAGCGCGTGCGCGTACAGCCAGTAGGCGAGATCACCGACCTGCAGGAAATGCGTGACCTGGTCATCAATGCCAAGGGCCTGCGCCTGGGTGATATTGCCGATGTGCGGCTGAAGCCGGCGCGCATGAGCTACGGCCGCCGCCTCGATGGCAATCCTGCCGTCGGCCTGGACATCTACAAGGAACGCAGCGCCAACCTGGTGGACGTCTCACGCGGCGCGCTTGCCGAGGTTGAAGCGATCCGCGCGCAGGACTCGATGCGCGATGTGCAGATCAAGGTGATCGACAACCAGGGCAAGGCAGTGACCTCGTCCCTGCTGGAACTGGCCGAGGCCGGCGGCGTCGGCCTGATCCTGTCGGTGACGGTGCTGTTCTTCTTCCTGCGCCACTGGCCCTCCACGCTGATGGTGACCCTGGCCATTCCGATCTGCTTCACCATCACCCTCGGCTTCATGTACTTCGCCGGCGTCACCCTCAACATCCTGACCATGATGGGCCTGCTGCTGGCCGTGGGCATGCTGGTCGACAATGCCGTGGTGGTGGTCGAGAGCATCTACCAGGAACGGGAGCGGTTGCCGGACCAGCCACGCCTGGCCTCGATCATCGGCACCCGCAACGTGGCCATCGCGCTCAGTGCCGGCACCTTGTGCCACTGCATCGTGTTCGTGCCCAACCTGTTCGGTGAAACCAACAACATCAGCATCTTCATGGCGCAGATCGCGATCACCATCTCGGTCTCGCTGCTGGCCTCGTGGCTGGTGGCGGTCAGCCTGATCCCGATGCTGTCCGCACGCATGGCCACGCCGAAGCTGGTGCATTCGCAGACCGGCGTGATCGCGCGCCTGCAGCGCAGATACGCGCAACTGCTGGACTGGTCGCTGCGCCATCGTGGCTGGAGCCTGCTGGGCATCCTGCTGGTGGTGCTGGTCAGCCTGGTGCCGATGAAACTGACCAAGATCGACATGTTCGGTGGTGATGGTGGCAAGGACATCTTCATCGGCTACATGTGGAAGGGCGCCTACACCTACCGGCAGATGTCCGAGGAAGTGGCCCGCGTCGAGGCCTGGGTCGAGGAGAACCGCGAGCGTCTGCACGTGCAGCAGGTCTATTCCTGGTACAGCGAACAGGAAGGCAGTTCGACCGTGGTCACTCTGGACGAGAAGTACGCCAAGGACATCAAGGCGCTGCAGGAGGAACTGCGCAAGGGCCTGCCGAAGTCTGCCCGTACCGACTACTTCGTCGGCAACCAGGGCGGTGATGGTGGCGGCGGTGGCGGCAACCAGGGCGTGCAGGTGCAGCTGGTCGGCGACTCCAGCGCGATGCTGCAGGAGATCGGCCAGGAAGTGCTGCCGCTGCTGGCACAGCGCGCCGAGCTGCGCGATGTGCGCATCGACAATGGCGAGAAGGGCGGCGAGCTGAAAGTGCATGTCGACCGCGAGCGTGCAGCGGCCTTCGGCTTCAATGCCGAGCAGGTGGCCAGTTTCGTCGGCCTGGCGCTGCGTGGCGCGCCGATGCGCGAGTTCCGTCGTGGCGACAACGAAGTGCCGGTGTGGGTGCGCTTTGCCGGTGCCGAACAAAGCAGCCCCGAAGACCTCGCAGGCTTCAGCGTGCGCACCGGCGATGGCCGCAGCGTGCCGCTGCTGAGCCTGGTCAGCGTCGACGTGGGTTCATCGGCGACCCAGATCGGTCGCACCAACCGCCAGACCACGCTGACCATCAAGGCCAACCTTGCCGAGAAGGTCACCGCGCCGGACGGCCGCAAGGCCATGGAAGCAGTGCTCAAGCCGATGAACTTCCCGGCCGGCTACGGCTTCACCTTCGACGGTGGCGACTACGGTGATGACAACGAGGCGATGCAGCAGATGGTGTTCAACCTGCTGATCGCGCTGGTGATGATCTACGTGGTGATGGCCGCGGTGTTCGAATCGCTGCTGTTCCCGGCGGCGATCATGAGTGGCGTGCTGTTCTCGATCTTCGGCGTGTTCTGGCTGTTCTGGATCACCGGCACCTCGTTCGGGATCATGTCCTTCATCGGCATCCTGGTGCTGATGGGCGTGGTGGTGAACAACGGCATCGTGATGATCGAGCACATCAACAATCTGCGCCGGGGCGGGATGGGCCGTACCCAGGCGCTGGTGGAGGGCTCACGCGAGCGTCTGCGGCCGATCATGATGACCATGGGTACGGCGATCCTGGCGATGGTGCCGATCTCGCTGACCGATACGCAGATGTTCGGCAACGGGCCGGAGTATTCGCCGATGGCGCGTGCCATTGCCGGTGGCCTCGCATTCTCGACCGTGGTCAGCCTGCTGTTCCTGCCGACGATCTACGCGGTGCTCGATGACCTGCGCAATGCGGTGGTGCGCCTGATCCAGCGCGCCCGTGGCTTGGAGAGGGTAGAGCCGGGCGCTGCCCGGCTGTAATGCACAACACAACGTGTTTGTGGTGGGGGGAGACCGGTCGTAGTGGGGCGGTCTCCCCCTTTTTTCGTTCGCTGGCTGGGTCAAGCCTTGCGCAGGAACCAGGTGCGGCGCGTGTACTCGTGGCCGAAATCGACCTGTCCGAATCGCGCGATCTCACGCCGGCCACGCCGGTAGTAGCGCCAAGGCGCCTTCTCTGCCGGAGGGGTCTGGCCATAGAAGACATCCATGTGGCCCACGGGCATCGACTTCGGCGTCACGTGCATGACCACGCTGCGGCGAGTGCCGGCCGACGGGTGCGGGGCACCACCATGAAACAGCTGTGGGTGCCAGACGATCACGTCACCCGGCTGCACGTGGACTGCCTGCGGTTGCAGGCCGGCCTCCTCGCACTGGCGTGCTACCGCGTCCTGATAAGCCGTCCAGCCTTCCGGCGACATCGCGCTGACCGGCCCGTCGCCGAAGACCTTGCGGCGCAGTGCCTGCACATCGATGGGCGGTAACAGATGGCTGCGCGGAACGACGCGCAACGGGCCATTGCTGTCATCAACCGCGTCCAGTGCCGTCCATACACCCATGTAGCGCTCTCCCGGGGAGGTGCAGAACACCGGTGTATCGCGGTGCAACGACTGTTCCGATCCGCGCTCGTAGTAAAGGCTGGTGTAGAGCGTGGTGGGTTCGCCCAAGAAGCGGTCACAGACATCGATGGCCGGGTTGTCGGTGAGCAGGCGGGTCATCGCATCCACCACCAGGTGCAGATTGACAACCCGATACAAGCGCTTGTGATCGTCCAGGTTGCGCGACACCGACTTGGGATTACGCTGTTTGAAGCGCGCGATGCGCTCGTTGATGTCTTCCACCAGTGCGGGCGCGATGGCCCGGCGGACTACCACGAAACCTTCGCGCATCAGCGCATCGTATGCATCCATCGCTGTGTTCCCTCCTTAAACGTCGAGTATAGCGATGCTAGGCGGTTACCCCGCCACCTTGCTCCACACCTTGCCGGCAGTCAGCCACAGGCCCAGCATGCTGCCCAGGTTGGTCAGCATGAAGGTCAGCACCACGCGGGTGACGCGGTTCCGGTACCAGCCCTTCAACGACTGCGCATCGTCACGCAGCTTGAGGAAATCCTCGTAGGTCGGCTTGCGCAGGCGCGCTTCCACCAGGGCCGCGAACGCACCGGTGGGGATGCTCAGGCGGAACGGCTTGAACGGCGCCACCACGATCGCGGTGAGGATGCTCAGCGGATGGCTGCCGGCCACCAGGCAGCCCAGGCCAGCCAGGCCGCCGGTATACATCGCCCAGGTCGCCAGCAGTTCGGTGCCCACGCCCAGTCCACCACGATAGAAGCCAACCCCGATGCCGGTGGCCACGATGGCGAGGATCGCCAGGGTGAACCACGGGATGTTGCGCTTCTTCGGCACCGCTTCCAGCTGCTCGCGCAACGGCGCGGGCGCCTCATTGTCGGTTTCCAGGTAACGCGCCAGGCCGGCCAGGTGGCCGGCACCGACCACGGCCAGCACTTCGCGCTGCTGCGGATCATGCGCTTCGCGCAGGCGCGTGGCCATGTAGCGGTCACGCTCACCGATGATCGTTTCGTACAAGGCCGGGTTCTCGCTGGCGAACTCGCCGAAGCTCGATTCCAGCATGTCACCCTGCTTCAGCTTCTCGATCTCGTCTTCGCCGACATCCTCGGACGAGAACAGGCCGGCGCCGAGCCCGGCCACCAGCTTCAGCTTGCCGAAGAAGCCCAGTCGCTGCGAAGCGCGGCGGAACGTCAGGCCGACTTCGCGGTCGATCAGGTGCACCGGCAGGTTGCGCTCGCGCGCCAGTTCCACTGCACGCTTCAGTTCCGCGCCCGGTTCGATGCCGAGCTGTTCGGCCAGTCGGCGCTGGTAGGCAGACAGCGCAAGGTTGGCCGCGAACAACGCGACGCGGCCCTTGCGGATCACTTCCACCAGGTCCAGTTTGGCCAGCGTGTCCGGGTCGCTCAGTGCCTGCAGGCGCTGCGGGTCCAGCTCGACCGCAACTGCATCGAAACGGCCGCTGTCGATGGCTTTTTCCACCGCCTCGACGCTGGCATGGGAAACGTGGGCGGTGCCCAGCAGGGTGTAGCGCACGCCATCGCGTTCGACGACGCGTACGGGCTGGCCGGCAAACAGATCGTCGCCGGTTTCGGGAAGGGTTTCGGTCATGGAATCATTCATTGGAAGGAGCGGAATCGGCGCCATCGCCGAGCGCGCGCTGCATCTGCACGGTGTCCAGCCAGCGGCCGTGCTTGCGGCCGAGGCCACGGAACACGCCCACCAGCTGGAAACCGAAGCGTTCGTGCAGCTTGATGGAAGCAGTGTTGGTCGGCTCGCCGATCACCGCCACCATCTGTCGATGGCCGCGCGCGGTGCAGGCATCGATCAGTGCCTGCAGCAGGCCGGTGCCAACGCCACGGCCCTGGAAGCGTGCATCGACATAGACCGAGTTCTCAACGGTCCACTGGTAGGCGATGCGCGTGCGGTAGGTGTTGGCATACGCATAGCCGGCAACCTGGCCGTCGACCTCGGCCACCAGGTAGGGGAAGCCGCGGTCGATGATGTCGCGCATGCGGCGCAGCATCTCGGCCTGGTCGGGAATCTCGTACTCGTAGGTGTTGACGAAGTCGGTCACTTCCACCGCGTAGATCGCGGTGATCGCAGCGATGTCGGCAGGGCCGGCATCACGGATGAGTACGGCCATGCGCGGGCTCCGGGTCAGTCGATGTAGCGCTTGAGCAGATCGCCGTAGGCGTCGATGCGACGATCGCGCAGGAACGGCCAGATGCGGCGCACATGCTCGCTGCGCTGCAGGTCGACCTCACACATCAGGATCGTCGCTTCGGTGCCTGCTTCGGCCAGGAATTCGCCCTGCGGGCCCAGCACGTGGCTGTTGCCCCAGAACTGGATGCCCGAAGCGCCCAGCGGCGAAGCTTCATGGCCCACGCGGTTGCAGCTGAGCACCGGCACGCCGTTGGCGACGGCATGGCCACGGTGGCTCAGCACCCAGGCGTCGCGCTGGCGGGTCTTCTCGTCCTGCACGTCATCCGGGTCCCAGCCGATCGCGGTGGGGTAGAGCAGCAGTTCCGCACCAGCCAGCGCCATCAGGCGCGCCGCTTCCGGGTACCACTGGTCCCAGCACACCAGCACGCCAAGGCGGCCGACCGAGGTGTCGATCGGCTTGAAGCCGATGTCGCCCGGGGTGAAGTAGAACTTCTCGTAGAAACCCGGGTCGTCCGGAATGTGCATCTTGCGGTACTTGCCCAGCAACGTGCCGTCTTTTTCGAAGACCACGGCGGTGTTGTGGTACAGGCCGGCAGCGCGGCGCTCGAACAGCGAGCCGACCAGCACCACGCCGTGCTTCTTGGCCAGCGCGCCCAGGCGCTCGGTGCTTGGGCCCGGAATCGGCTCGGCCAGGTCGAATTCATCGACCGATTCGTGCTGGCAGAAATAGGGACCGTTGTGCAGTTCCTGCAGCAGCACCAGCTTCGCGCCCTGTGCCGCAGCGTCGGCAACACGCGCTTCGATCACCGCCAGGTTGGCGGCGGCATCACCGTGGTTGCGCTCCTGGATCAGGGCGACGGTAAGAGGGCTGCGCGAGTTCATGCGGGGCGATCCTGCGGGGGAAAACCGGCATGTTAACGCGGATGCGGCACGACAGCGTGTTGGCTGCTGAATGGTGCATGCAACCGGTAGCGCCGGGCCATGCCCGGCGGATTCTGCAGATGCCGCCGCGCTCGCCGGGCATGGC
>NZ_JBHZOP010000015.1:0-8205 GCF_042787595.1 Stenotrophomonas sp. YIM B13575
CCCGGCGGGAGGCGTGCCGACCAACGGTCGGCACCCACCCGCTCGGCGCGCGGAAAAAGGGATGCGGACGGCCCCGGATCGACGAGGAGACCGGTACCGCCCGCATCGGGGGACGTGCCTGCAGGGCCAAGGCACCACCGCGTGTGGTGCCTTGGCGCGACGCCTGTGTTCAGCGGCGCCGCGTTGCCAGGTCAGGAGTGCCTGGCGGGGCCATCGATGGCCGGGTCATGCCATTCCGGGCACGACGGGGGTGCGTCAATGCGTGGGGGACGAGTTTGCGAGCGGTGTTTCGTACATTCGCAGAAGGCGTTGCTTGGCCAGCAGCTTCTCGCGCTTCATTCGACCCAGGGTGACATCATCGATCGGGAGTACACCCAACTCCGCATCCATGCACTTCTTGTTCAACTTGCGGTGCTGGTCATGGAGTGCCCGGAACTCCGGATCGCGCGCGCGACGGGCGTCGATCTCGCTCTGGGGCTGATCTTCAAACATGATGGACCTCCTTCGACAGATACACGAACGCCCCGGCCGCAAGGCACGGGGCGTTGTTCATGGAGGAGTGCCGGTCGATGCCCACATGGGTGCCCACAACGCCGTGCGGCACTGGCCTGCGCACGTCGATCTGCTGCGGTTCGCGCCCTGCTTGCATCGGCCCGGCCCTCCCATCGTCCGGTCCGCGTTATTGCGTCCCGGGCAATTGACCCTACGCTTGCTCTGGACGGGGTTCAAGCCCCTGCGGCAAAAAGACCGAACCCCGCCGAGGCGGGGTTCAGGCTGAATACTCAACACAACGAAAAACAAACAATATCAAGCAATTACGGGGCGATGACGACCTCGGCCGAGCGGGCCCGGGTGGAAGCGGCCTTCTTGCCCGCGACCTGGATCCGGCTGCTGGCGACGCCGGCCGAGACCAGCGCATCGCGCAGTGCCTCGGCCCGCTTCTGGCCGACGCCATTGGCACTGTCATAGGCCTCGATGCGGATCCTGCCCTTCTTGCCGATGTTCACGTACTCGGCCAGGGCCTTGGCCTGATTGCGGGCGCCACCGGACAGGCTCGAGGCCCCGGCAGCGTAGGCGTCACCGGCAAAGGTGAAGACCTCGCCACGGCCATCGAACTTCGAGCCCGGCAGCTTCTGCCCGGACACCAGCTCGGCTTCCTCACGGGCCAGCTTGGCCGCATTCTGCTGGGCGCTGCTGAGGCGTTGCTGCTGCTTGCCGGCCACGCTGGTCAGGGCGTTCTCGGCATCCTGGCGGGCCAGGGTTTCGGCCTCGGCCGCCTGGCGCAGGCGTTCGGCCTCTTCTGCCTGCATCTGCGCCTGCATCCGCAGCTGCTCGGCTTCCTGGCGGGCGCGGGCAGCGTCGCGGCGGCTGGCTTCGATCAGCAGGTCGCTGCGGGTGCGTTCCAGGCGGTCGACCTCACGCGCGGCCAGCGCGGCCCGCACGGCGGTCTCGGCGATCTCGACCCGGCGCTCGGCCAGGTAGGTGGCCAGCTCCTGGTCGCGGCGCTTGGCCTTCTCCAGGGTGGCGATGGCCTGCTGCGCCTGCATGCGCTCGAAGGCCCCCAGCTCGGCGGTGTCCGGATTGGCCTGGATCGCCATCAGCCGCTGGCTCAGCTGGCCGACCATCGGGTTGTCCGCGGCCAGGGCCAGCGCCGGCAGGGCCAGCAGCGTGGCCAGGGTCAGGGCGGAGATCGTCTTCATCGGCGGTCCTCCCCGGTCGACAACTGGCGTTGCAGCTGGTTGACCTCGTTGCGGCGCAGCTGCAGCTGTGCGGTCGCCGTGGCTTCCTCGCTGCGGGCACGGGCCAGATCGGCGTCAACGGCAGCGCGCAGGGCCAGGGCCGGTGCGTTCTTGCGCTCGCGGCGGTCGCCCGCGGCACGCTGGGCCTGCTCCAGTCCCTGACGGGCCAGCCCGATCAGGTCCGGGGCGTACTGGTCGGCATCGGCCTGGGTGGCTTTGTCCACCGCCTGCCGGGCCTGCGCCAGTTCCAACGCGCCGTCCTGCGCCCAGGCGGGGGCAGAGAGTGCGAATGCAAACGCCATCACATACAGGCTGTGGCGCATTCGTGCGAAGCTAAGTCGTTTCATTGGGGAGGCCGTACCGGTTGTCGGTTCGCGGCCATTGTCGTCAAGCCGGTACCGTGCTTGCAACGGGCACCGGCAGTTTCGTTGGGGAAAATTCGCAATGGATATCGGCTACTTCCTGAAGCTGATGACCGAAAAGAACGCTTCGGACATGTTCTTGACCACCGGCGCGCCGGTGTACATCAAGATCGAGGGCAAGCTGTATCCGCTCGGCAATACCGGCCTGCCGCCGGGCATGGTGAAGAAGATCGCCTACTCGCTGATGGACGAGGGCCAGGTGCCCCAGTTCGAGCGCGAGCTGGAGCTCAACATGGCCATCGCCCTGGCCGATGCCGGGCGTTTCCGCGTCAACGTGTTCAAGCAGCGCGGTGAAGTGGGCATGGTCATCCGCGCCATCCGCAGCCGGATTCCGAGCATCGAAGAGCTCAACCTGCCGCAGGTGCTGAAGGACGTCATCATGACCCCGCGCGGGCTGGTGCTGGTGGTGGGGTCCACCGGCTCCGGCAAGTCCACCTCGCTGGCATCGATGATCGATCACCGCAACAGCACCACCACCGGCCACATCCTCACCATCGAGGACCCGATCGAGTACCTGCACAAGCACAAGATGTCGATCGTCAACCAGCGCGAGGTCGGGCTCGATACTCACACCTTCCACGACGCGCTGAAGAATGCGATGCGTGAAGCACCCGACGTGATCCTGATCGGTGAGATCCTGGATGCGGAAACGATGGAGGCGGCGATCGCCTTCGCCGAAACCGGTCACCTGTGCCTGGCCACCCTGCACTCCAACAACGCCGACCAGACCATCGAGCGCATCCTCAACTTCTTCCCGGAAAGCGCCCACAAGAACGTGCTGATGAACCTGGCGCTGAACCTGCGTGCGGTGGTCAGCCAGCGCCTGGTGAAGAACAAGGAGGGGCGCCGCCTGCCGGCCACCGAAGTACTGATCAACACGCCGATGATCCGCGACCTGCTGCGACGTGGCCAGGTGCACGAGATCAAGGCGGCGATGGAAGCCTCGCTGGAAGAAGGCATGGAGAGCTTCGACCAGTGCCTGTTCCGCCTGGCCAAGGCCGGCACCATCGATCAGGAAGAGGCCCTGCGTGCGGCCGACTCCCGCGATGGCCTGGCGTTGAAGTTCCGCCTGTCCGAAGGCGGCAGCGGCGAGCATGATCCGTACGCGGACTTCTCGGCGGCAGCACCGTCGATCACCCACGGGTTCTGAGCCGCCCGAACGCCGCGCATGGACCCATCGGTAGCGCCGGGCCATGCCCGGCGGAATCCTGAAGGATTAAGGAGCGGTCTCATCCAATGAGACCCCTCGTGCGTAGGTTTCTTCAATGGAAACCATACGCAAGCTGGCCATTCTTGCCGACGCCGCAAAATACGACGCCTCCTGCGCCTCCAGCGGTGCGGGCAAGCGCGATTCGCGCGCCTCCGGCGGCATCGGCAGTACCGAAGGCATGGGCATCTGCCACAGCTACACGCCCGATGGCCGCTGCGTGTCGTTGCTGAAGATCCTGCTGACCAACTTCTGCGTCTACGACTGCGCTTACTGCGTGAACCGGGTGTCCAGCAACGTGCAGCGCGCGCGTTTCAGCGTGGACGAGGTGGTCACCCTCACCCTGGACTTCTACAAGCGCAACTACATCGAGGGCCTGTTCCTTTCCAGCGGCATCATCCGCAATGCGGACTACACGATGGAACGCATGGTGGAGGTGGCTCGACGGCTGCGCGAGGAGCATCGGTACGCCGGCTACATCCACCTGAAGACCATCCCCGAGGCATCGCCAGAGCTTCTGGCCGCTGCGGGTCGTTACGCCGATCGCCTGTCGATCAATGTCGAACTGCCCACCGAGGCGGGCCTGGCCACCCTCGCCCCGGAAAAGACCAGCACATCGATCCGCGGCGCGATGGGGGAGCTGCGCTGGCGCATCGAAGAAGCCAAGGAGGCCCGCAAGGCACCGGCAGTGACCGCGCCGGTTGCCAGCCGCAGCGCGCGCCCTCGCCCGCCCCGCTTCGCACCGGCCGGGCAGAGCACGCAGATGATCGTCGGCGCCGACGGTGCCAGTGACCAGCAGATCCTGACCAGCGCCGACAGCCTTTACGGCAACTACCGCATGCGCCGGGTGTACTACTCCGCCTTCAGCCCGATTCCCGATGCGAGCCGCCAGCTGCCGCTGCAACCGCCGCCGCTGCAGCGCGAGCACCGGCTGTACCAGGCCGACTGGCTGCTGCGCTTCTATGGCTATGGCGTGGAGGAGATCACCGACACCACCCAGGGCGGCATGCTGGACCTGGACATCGACCCGAAGATGGCCTGGGCGATCCGCCATCCCGAGCGCTTCCCGGTGGACCTGAACCGTGCACCGAAGGAGCTGCTGCTGCGGGTGCCCGGGCTGGGCGTGCGCAACGTCAAGCGCGTGCTGATGGCACGCCGCCACGGTCGTCTGCGCGTGGCCGACCTGGCCCGGCTGAAGGCACCGATGAGCAAGCTGCTGCCGTTCGTACAACTGGCCGACCACCATCCCCGCAGCGCGCTGGATGATCCGGCAGCACTGCGCGCGAAGCTGGCCCCACCACCCCGCCAGGGCTCGCTGTTCGATGCCGCGCCCGCTGCCTGAGATGCAACGCTGGTCTTTGCGGGTGGACCCGCCGTGGTCACTGGACGCCTGGCGCAACGCGGCGCGGGAGGCGTTGCTGCGCGGCGTGCGCCCTGAACAGCTGGACTGGCGGGTGGATTCCGAGCCGTCATTGCTGGATGCGCCGGCGGTGCAACAGGCGCCGTTGCCCGACGGTGCCATCGCACCGAACGTGCCGCGCGACTTCGTGGAACTGGCCGCGACCTGCCTGTGCCATCGCGATCCGCAGCGCCTGCCGCTGCTGTACCGCCTGCTGTGGCGCATCGCCCACGGCGAACGCACGGTGCTGTCCAATCCGGCCGATGCCGATGTGCTGCGTTTGATGGCGCTGGCGCAGGCGGTGCGCCGCGATACGCACAAGATGAAGGCCTTCGTGCGCTTCCGCGAGGTGCCCGGCGAGACCGACGCGTTCATCGCCTGGTTCGAGCCCGATCACAACATCGTCGACCGCGTTGCACCGTTCTTCGCCCGCCGTTTCGCCGGCATGCGCTGGGCGATCCTGACGCCCACGCGCAGCGTGCAGTGGGATGGCAGCGCGCTATGGTTCGGCGATGGCGGCACCCGTCAGGATGCCCCCGCCGAAGACGCACGCGAAACGCTGTGGCAGACCTATTACGCCAGCATCTTCAATCCGGCGCGGCTCAACACGCGGATGATGCAGCAGGAAATGCCCACGCGGTACTGGAAGCACCTTCCCGAAGCACAGTTGTTGCCTGGCCTTGTCCGCGATGCAGCCAGCCGCGTGCAGGAGATGCACGATCGGCCGGCACAGGCGCCGCAACGGCGTATTCCAGCGCGGCAGAACGGTGCAGCCGATGCCACTGCCGACGATGGCAGCCTGCAGGCGCTGCGCCAGCAGGCGACCGTCTGCCGGCAGTGTCCGTTGTGGGAGGCATCCACCCAGACCGTGTTCGGCGAAGGTCGTGCCGATGCACGCATCATGCTGGTGGGCGAACAGCCCGGCGATGTCGAGGACCTGAGTGGCCGTCCCTTCGCGGGCCCGGCCGGCAAGCTGCTGGACCGCGCGCTGCAGGAACTGGGCGTCGAACGCAGCACGCTGTACCTGACCAACGCGGTGAAGCATTTCCACCACGAACGGCGCGGCAAGCTTCGCCTGCACAAGCGCCCTGAGAGTCGCCATGTACACGCCTGCCGGCCGTGGCTGCAGGGCGAGATCGCACGGGTGAAACCGCAGGTGATCGTCTGCCTGGGTGCCACCGCAGCGACCGCGTTGTTCGGCAGCGGCTTCAACCTGATGCACGACCGTGGTCGCTGGCACGTGCTGGACGATGGCACCCGTGGTTACGCCACGGTGCATCCGGCCTGGGTGCTGCGGCAGAAGGATGAAGCGCGGCGCGAGGACGCCTACAGGCTGTTCCGCGATGACCTGCGGCAGCTGCTGGTGGCCGATTCCGCGCGCGCCGGAGACCGGTAGCGCCGGGCCATGCCCGGCGAGCACAGCGGCACGTCAGGCGGCGTCGACCTGGTTTTCCGGGCGTGCACCGGTGAATGCGTCCAGCTGCTGGCAGGCGGTCTCGATCCGGCGGAGGATCGGGTACGGCGCCAGATCCAGGCCGAAGCGGTGCGCGTTGTACAGCTGCGGCAGCAGGCAGATGTCAGCCAGACCCGGGCGGTCACCGTGGCAGAACGTGCCGGTGTCCGCGCTGGCTGCCAGCATCGTCTCCATTGCCGCGAAGCCTTCGGCCATCCAGTGCAGCGTCCATTGCGTGCGTGCATCGGCAGGCAACTGCAGATCGCGCTCCAGGTACTGCATCACCCGCAGGTTGTTGATCGGGTGGATGTCGCAGGCCACCAGTTGCGCCAGCGCCCGCACCCGTGCACGGCCAGCGGCATCGGCCGGCAGCAGCGGCACCTGCGGGAAGCGTTCTTCCAGATACTCCAGGATCGCCAGTGACTGGGTCAGCACGTGACCGTCGTGCAGCAGCGTCGGCACCAGCTGCTGCGGGTTGAGCCCGCGGTAGGCGTCATGGTGCTGCTCACCGCCCTCACGCACGAGGTGCACCGGGCGTGCTTCGAAGGCCAGGCCTTTCAATGCCAGGCCGATGCGCACGCGGTAGGCGGCGCTGGATCGCCAGTAGGTGTACAGCACGATGCCGTCGTCGACCGGAATCTCCATCGCCGCCTCCATGCTCAGGGCTTGGCCGCCTGTTCGATGCGCTGCTCGATCGCACCGAAGATGCTGTTGCCGGCGGCATCGAGCATTTCGATGCGGACCACGTCGCCGAAGGACATGAACGGCGTACTCGGCTTGCCGTCGCGCAGGGTTTCCACCACGCGCTGTTCGGCGAAGCAGGACGCGCCCTTGCTGGTGTCTTCGTTGGCGATGGTGCCCGAGCCGACGATGGTTCCGGCGCTGAGCGGGCGCGTCTTTGCCGCGTGCGCGACCAGCTGGGCGAAGTTGAACTGCATGTCGGTACCGGCTTCCGGCGCGCCGAACCACTTATCGTTGATGTGGGTCAGCAGCGGCAGGTGCACCTTGCTGTCCTGCCAGGCAGCGCCCAGCTCATCGGGGGTGACGAATACCGGCGACAACGCCGAGCGCGGCTTGGACTGCAGGAAGCCGAAGCCCTTGGCCAGCTCGCCCGGGATCAGGTTGCGCAGTGAGACGTCGTTGACCAGGCCGATCAGCTGGATGTGGCCGGCGGCCTGCTCCGGGGTGGACGCCATCGGCACGTCGTCGGTGATCACCACGATCTCTGCTTCCAGGTCGATGCCGTAGTCCTCGCTGACCACCTTGACCGCGTCGCGCGGGCCATAGAAGCCGGCGCTGGTGGCCTGGTACATCAGCGGATCGCTGTAGAAGCTCTCCGGCACCTCGGCGCCGCGGGCGCGACGGACGCGCTCGACGTGCGGCAGGTAGGCGCTGCCATCGACAAATTCATAGGCGCGCGGCATCGGCGCGGCCAGGGCCTGCGGGTCCAGGTCGAACACGCCATCGG
This sequence comes from Stenotrophomonas sp. YIM B13575, assembly GCF_042787595.1. Taxonomy (NCBI): domain Bacteria; kingdom Pseudomonadati; phylum Pseudomonadota; class Gammaproteobacteria; order Lysobacterales; family Lysobacteraceae; genus Stenotrophomonas; species Stenotrophomonas sp. YIM B13575. The sequence continues at coordinate 7,689 of NZ_JBHZOP010000015.1, forward strand.
CGTCACCGGCATTGAGCGAGTCATACAGGGCATTCAGGCGCGGAGCCAGATGGCTCCAGTCCTCCAGGGCCAACTGCAGGGTGGCGGCGATGCCGGTGGCGCGCACGCCGTGGCGCAGGTCACGCGAGACGACGATCAGGGTGCCGTCGCGGCCGCCTTCCTTCAAGGAACCAAGCTTCATGGTGGGTGTCCGGAGTCGTGGGCAAACAAGTTTCAAGTGTAATCAAATATCCGGTGCAGCCAAGCTGCAGCGCGGCATCGGCCCACCCTACCGTAGTGGGGGTGTCAGGCAGGGCTGCGCCCTGCACCTGCAGATGCCGGAGCCAAAGCCAAAGCAACGGCCGGAGCAACGGCAACAGCCGGCTCTGGGTTTTCTGTGGGTTGGGCGGGGCGGTGTGGGCCTGCAGGACACGCCGTGAACCCATCCATGAAGTGACCCCCGGGAGTTGGACGCCAGATCCAACCCCGAGGGATACATGAACAGGTACGAAGCTCGATTCAAACTGCAGGTCGCCAA
>NZ_JBHZOP010000149.1:0-12549 GCF_042787595.1 Stenotrophomonas sp. YIM B13575
GTGCCGACCAACGGTCGGCACCCACCACGATCAAACCTCGGCCGCGCCGAGCGTGGCGTATAGGCGGCTGGGGCTGTCGATGCCCGGCAGCTGGATGACCCCGCGCTCGTGCATGCCCAGGCCCAGCAGCACCTTTGCCGAGGCGACGTTGTCCAGATCGGTGATGCCGTAGAGATCCTGCAGGCCCAGCACCGTGCGCGCGTGATTGAACACCGCCCGCGCCGCCTCGCTGGCATAGCCCTGCCCGACGAATTCCGACAGCACCGCGTAGCCGATATCCGGCGCCGGCAACCCATCCCGCCGCACCAGCCCGGCGTTGCCCAGCCACGCACCATCGGACAGCCGCTCGATCGCATACATGCCGAAGCCATTCAACGCATAGCTGTGCAGCACCCGCAGGGCGATGTACTCGCGCGCCTGCGCTTCGTCGCGCACATTGCGGTCACCGATGAACCGCACGAAGCCCGGATCATTGAGCAGGGCCAGCATCGGTGCCGCATCACGGTCCGGTTCAATGGCCCGCAGACGCAGGCGCTCGCTTTCAATCGGGTGCACGGACAAACCTCCAGCCAGAAGCTCCGATTGTGCCTCAGCCCCCGGCTGTTGCCGTGGCCTTTGATCTTCTTTTTCTTTTCCGTGGCTGACGCGCACGGAACCTGTCCAAGGCCGGGTAGATGGGTTGCGCAGGGGCGTGAGCCGCATGGATGCGGCGACCGAGCTTACAGGGACGTACTTGCAGCGTCCCCTGCGCAGCCCATCTACCCGGCCAAGCACACATGCACCGCGAACGGCCACGAGGGGCTGCGCCGTTCGCCGGTCAATCGAACAACGCCTCGATCGCCGCCAACCCCGCCGTCGCCCGTTCCTTCTTCCGCGCCGCATCCGCCACCGGATCCGCGCCATCGCGCTGGATCTCCTCGGCCGGAATCTCGTCGAAGAAGCGGCTCGGCTTCAACCGCACGTGCTCGCCGAACTTGCGGGTCAGCTTGCTGTAGCTCATCCACAGCTGGATCTTGGCGCGGGTGATGCCCACGTACAGCAGGCGCCGCTCTTCCTGCAGATTGCCCTCGTCCAGGCTGACCTGGTGCGGCAGCACGCCATCCTCGCAGCCGACGATGAACACGTACGGGAATTCAAGGCCCTTGGAGGCGTGCATGGTCATCATCCGCACCTGGTTGCCACCCTCGTCCTTGTCACTGCGCGACAACAGCGCCAGCTGGCCGGCCAGATCGGCAGCAGTGGCGCCACGCGGGCCACCCTCGAACCACTGCGCCAGCTCTTCGATGTTGTTGGCACGACGCTGGTAGCTGGCTTCTTCCTTGGCCTGCTGGCGCAGCTCGCTGAGCAGGCCCGATTCCTTGGCCACCTTGCGGATCATGTCGCCGGAGCTGATCTGTCGCGTCTGCGCACGCAGGTCACGCAGGATGTCGGTGAAGCGCGCCAGGCTGTTGGCCGCGCGCGGTGGCAGCTGCTGCAGCGCGCCGATCGCTTCGGCGGCCTGCGCCATCGGCATGTCCTTTTCCGAGGCCAGTTCGGCCAGCTTGGCCAGGGTGCCGGCGCCGACCTCGCGCTTGGGCGACTGCACCGCACGCAGGAAGGCGGTGTCATCGTCCGGGTTCACCAGCAGCCGCAGCCACGCCAGCGTGTCCTTCACTTCCTGGCGCTCCAGGAACATCGTGCCGCCGGTCAGGTGGTAGGGGATACGCAGCAGCTGCATCGCCTTTTCCAGCGGACGCGACTGGAAGTTGCCGCGGAACAGGATGCAGAAATCGCTCCACGGCACGTTGCGCGTCTGCGCCACGAACGCAATCTCGGCGGCGACTTTCTCGGCCTCGTGTTCGCTGTTGCGGCACTCCCACACGCGGATGCGCTCGCCATCGGCCTGGTCGCTCCACAGCTTCTTCAGGTGTTCGTGCGGATTGTTGGCGATCAGCGCATTGGCCGCGCGCAGGACGCGGTTGGAACACCGGTAGTTCTGCTCCAGCTTGATGATTTCCAGGGCCGGGTAATCGCGCCCCATCTGCTGCAGGTTTTCCGGGTTGGCGCCACGCCAGGCGTAGATCGACTGGTCGTCATCGCCCACGCAGGTGAAGTTGCCCTTGTCACCGGCCAGCTGCTTGAGCAGGCGGTACTGGGCATCGTTGGTGTCCTGGCATTCGTCGACCAGCAGGTAGCCGATGCGTTCGCGCCAGGCCAGCGCGATGTCCGGGTTCTCTTCCAGGATCTGCACCGGCAGCCGGATCAGGTCATCGAAATCGACGGCGTTGAACGCGCTCAGGCGCAACTGGTAGCGCTCGTAGATGCCGGCCGCTTCCTTTTCACGATTGCTGCGCGCAGCGGCCATCGCCTGCTCCGGCGACAGTCCGGCGTTCTTGGCGCGCGACACCAGGTTCTTCATGTCCTCGATGTCGTCGGGCTTGGCGCCGTACATCAGGTCCTTGATCTGCGCGGCCGCGTCATCGGCATCGAAGATCGAGAAACCGCGCTTGAGCCCGACCGCGGCATGCTCGATCTGCAGGAATTTCAGGCCCAGCGCATGGAAGGTGCAGATGGTCACTTCATCGGCATCCTGCTCGCGCAGGCGTTTGGCCACGCGCTCGCGCATTTCCTTGGCCGACTTGTTGGTGAAGGTGATCGCGGCGATGCGCTTGGCCGGGTAGCGGCCACAGCCGATCAGGTGGGCGATCTTCTCCACGATCACGCGCGTCTTGCCACTGCCGGCGCCGGCGAGCACCAGCAGCGGTCCTTCGATGTGGAGGACGGCGGCAGCTTGGGGGGGATTGAGACCGTGCATTGGGTGGGGATTGTAGCGGGCGTTGATGGCAGCCACAGCCGCCGGCCGGTGGGCTTGCTGAACGGCTTCGGCCGGTGCCGGGTGGCGTCGTACAATCGGCCGATGGCCAAGCTCTATTTCTACTATTCGGCGATGAACGCCGGCAAGACCACCACCCTGCTGCAGAGCGCGCACAACTACCGCGAGCGCGGCATGCGCGTGGCGATCCTGACCCCGCGCCTGGACGACCGTGCCGGCGCGGGCGTGGTCGCCTCGCGGATCGGCCTGCGCGCCGACGGCATGGCCTTCGAACGCGACACCGACCTGCAGCAGTGGGTCACGCAGGATCTGCAGGCCAACGGGCCGCTGGGCTGCGTGCTGGTGGACGAGGCACAGTTCCTCAGCCGCAGTCAGGTCTGGCAGCTCAGCGAGGTGGTCGACCAGTTGCGCATCCCGGTGCTGTGCTATGGCCTGCGCACCGATTTCCGCGGCGAGTTGTTCGAGGGCAGCCAGTACCTGCTGGCCTGGGCCGACGAGATGCAGGAGATCAAGACGATCTGCCACAGCGGCAAGAAGGCGACCATGACCGTGCGCGTGGACGAGCACGGCCATGCCGTGCAGGACGGCCCGCAGGTGGAGATCGGCGGCAACGAGCGCTACGTCTCGGTCAGCCGCGCCGAGTTCAAGAAGATCACCCGGGGCGAGGGCCGTATCGATCCGGCGCAGGCACCGCTGCCGCTGTAGGGCGTGACGTCCAGCCGTTTACAAGTAGACGGCTACGTGCCTAGGCTGCGGCAACGTCTGCTGCCGAACTGGATGTCCGCCATGCGTTCCGCCCTGCTGTTGATGCCGCTGTTGTTGCTGCCTGTACTTGCCGTCGCCTCCGGCCAGGCGCCCGCCGCTCCGCTGGATGATGCCGCACTGCTGGGCGCCGGATTTCTGGACGGACATCCAGACATGAAATTCCGGCAGTGGGGCATGGATGCGCTGCACCGCGGCGATGCCGAAGCGGCGATGGACAACTTCCGCAAGGCGGCCCGCTATGCCGACAAGCCTGCGCAGGGCCTGCTGGGCGAGATGTACTGGTACGGTGTCAAACGTGCTGCCGACCCGGTCATGGCCTTTGCGTGGATGGATGTCGCAGCCGAGCGCGGATACCCGTTGATGCTCGAGCTGCGCGACAAGTACTGGGCAGCGCTGCCGTTGGAGCAGCACGATATCGCGCGTGCGCAGGCGCTGCGGCTGCGCGATGAGTACGGCGATGCGGCGGCTCGCCCACGCCTGGCCGCGGAACTGCAGCGGGGCAAGCGTGCGATGACGGGGAGCCGGACCGGCTCGTTGTCCAACAACGTGGACATCGTCTACATGGATGGAGGCGTAAGCCGAACCATCAAAGCCGATCGCCTCTACGATCCCACGTACTGGGATCCAGACCGGTATCAGCGGTGGCAAGACGAGAACTGGATGAAGATCCGTCGCGGCACCGTGGAAGTCGGCCTGCCGACCCAGACGCCACCTCCAGCGCCCATCGACGGCAAGCCGTGACCCAGCGGTGCCGGCGGCCAGCCGGCACCCTGCATCCACTCAGTACAGCGTGCGCTCCGGCGCACCGGCCGGCGGCGGGGTGTACTGGTACAGCCAGGTTTCGGTGAGGGTCTTGCCGCCACTGCGCAGGTACAGGCGGATGTCGATCTGATCGGTGCTGCCCTCCGGCGGCACCAGGTCGAACATCGCGCGGTAGCCCTTGATCTCGCGCAACGGCCGCGCCGAGACGATCTCCACCCGGCCACGGCTGGTTTCGACAACCGCTTCGACGTCGGCCTTGTCGATCAGGCCGGCCAGTTCGCCGCCTTCGAAGTCCACCGCGAAACGCCACGAGAAATACTCCCGCTTCTTGCCGATCACTCCGCCCAGACCGGTTCGGCTGGCCACGCAGTGGGCCAGCGGCGTATGCGCCGGCGGCTGTGCGCCCCAGTACAGCCGGTAGCCGACCAGCAGTTCCTGGCCCGGCTGCGGCTTTTCCTTCGGGTTCCAGAAGGCCACGATGTTGTCGAAGGTTTCATCGACAGTGGGAATCTCCACCAGCTGCACCGAGCCCTCGCCCCAGTCGCCCTTCGGCTCCACCCACAGGCACGGGCGCTTCTCGTAGAACACGCCGTCGTCCTGGTAGTGATCGAAGTTGCGGTCACGCTGCAGCAGGCCGAAGCCACGCGGATTGCGGTCGACGAACATGTTGAAGCGCAGGTTGCGCGGGTTCAGCAGCGGCCGCCAGATCCATTCGCCAGCGCCGGTCCACAACGACAGGCCGTCGGTATCGTGGATCTCCGGGCGCCAGTCCCAGCCCATGCGGCGGTCGTTCTCGCCTACCTGGTACATGCTGGTGCAGGGCGCGATGCCGAGGCGTTCGATCGCCTTGCGCGGGTACAGCGCGCTGTCGATGTCCATCAGCAGCACGTCGCCGTTGGTGACGGCGAAGCGGTAGGCACCGGCCACGCTGGGCGAATCCAGCAGCGCGTAGACGATGATGGTGTCCGAGTCGGCCGCAGGTTGTTCCAGGTAATAGGCGATGAAGTCCGGGAATTCCTCCGGCTTGCCCATGCCGGTGTCGATGGCCAGGCCGCGCGCGGACTGGCCGTACTGGCCTTCCTTGCCCACGGCGCGGAAGTAGCTGGCCCCCAGGAACGCGGCGAAATCTCGGTCGGTGTCCTTGCGCGTGTTCAGTCGGAACCCGGCAAAGCCGAGGTCGGCCGGCAGCTCGCCGTTCTTCAACCCGCTCTTGCCGTAGTTGAACGCGGCGCCGTCATAGGCCAGTTCCTGCGCCTTGCCGTCGACCACGTCGTACATGCGCACGGGCGAATGGAAGTACAGGCCCAGATGGAAGAACTTGGCCTGGAATTTTCCCGGCTGGTCGGCCCACAGGGCATGGTCCTGGCGGTAGCCGATCGACTGGTACTGATCCCAGTCCAGCGCCTCCAGCTTGCCCGGCAGCACCCGCTTGTGGCTCTGGTACGGCGCCTGTGCCAGCGCGCGCGCCTGCCCCTTCAGGGCGGCGAAATCGAACGGCTGCGGCTGGCCAAGCCGGCGCAGCCCAAGCTGGCCACTCCTGCTGGCCGCGCAGGCCGGCAGTGACGGCAGGCCGAAGGCGGCCAGGGCCAGGGAGGCATTGCGGATGAAGTCGCGTCGTTGCATGCAGGCGCGGGAGCAAAGGGAAGGTCGGCCATCATAGGCAGACAAACGTTAACGGGCAGCGGTGGAATCGATGCGCTGTTCAGCCTGTGCCAATGCCGCGATGCGCGCATCGAGCTCCTGCAGGGCCGGCGCCTGTGGCCCGCGCTGGGCCAGCAGCAGCTGTCGTGCCTCGGCCAGCACGCTGCGGGCCTGTGCGGTCTGGCCGGCCTCCTGCAGGGCCTGCCCCTGCGCCAGCAGTGCCTGCGGCAGCAAGGCGACGTGGTCCGGCTGGCGCCAGATCGCCACCGCGCGGGCGTAGTGCGCCGCCGCTGCCGAGGGGTCGTCGCTGGCGCTGGCCCACTTGCCGAGGGCGAACTCGCCGTAGCCGATCTCACGATGATCCGGGCCCAGGGCGCCGAGCAGCTGTGCCTGCACCTGCCGCAGTTCCTGGCCGGCCAGCGTGCGCTGGCCGCGCTGCAGGGCCAGCAGCGCGCGTGCGCGGCGTACCACCAGCGCCTCCGGGTGGCGCGGTCCCCATGCATCCTGCGCTGCCTGCCAGGCCAGCTCCAGCTCGGCCGCTGCCGCCTTGGTGTCGCCCTGGCGGGCCAGCACATCGCCCAGTTGCCGGTGCAGGCTGATCACCTGCGGGCTGCTGGCGTCGGCGCGCTGGCCGAGCAGGGCCAGCGCCTGCCGGTACCCGGCCAGCGCAGCCGGCAGGCGCCCGGCGGTGGCGTCCAGCGCGGCCAGATCGGCCAGTGATTCAGCACGCCCGAAGCGCTCGACCATCCCCTGGTGGCGCAGCGCCAGCGCCTGCTGGAACGAGCGGCGCGCCGCCTCGGCGTCACCCAGCTGGGCCTGGCACCGCCCCAGCTGGCTGTGGAATTCGGCCACGGCCGCCGGCAAGGCCGCCGCCTCGCTGGCCGCCAGCGGTTGCAGCGGCTGCAGGTGCGCCAGGCACTCGCGCGCGCGGCCGAGCATGCGCAACGCGCGCCCGCGCTGGGTCACCGCCTCGATCTGCAGCGCTGGCGGCACCTCGCCCACCGCCTGCAGCAGCCGGCGCTGCTGGTCCAGCGTCTGCAGCGCCAGCTGGTAATCGCCCAGGCCGATGCGCAGGCGGCCGATCACCCCCTGCAGCTCGGCCAGCGCCAGCGGCTGGTCGGCGAGTTCGGCTTCGCCCCGTTGCTGGCCGGTGGCCAGCAGCTGCGGCACGTCGAAATGGCCGTGGCGCTGGCTGGCCGCCTTGTCGAACAGGCCGACGGTGAAATCCTGCATGGCCTGCGCACGCGCCATTTCCACCCGCGCCTGGCGCGCCTGCCACAGGGCGATGGACGTGGTCAGCAGCAGCGCCAACACCGACAGCGTCGCCAAGGCCACGCCCCAGCGATGGCGGCCAATGTACTTGCGTACCCGGTACCCCACGCCCGGCGGTCGCGCCTGGATCGGCTGCCCCTGCAGGTAGCGGCGCAGGTCGCCGGCCAGCGCTTCGGCCGAGCTGTAGCGCTGCTGCGGATCCTTCTGCAGGGCCTTTTCCAACAGCACGTCCAGATCACCCCGCAATCGCTTCGCCTGCCGCTGCAGGGCGCGTTTCGGCGCTCCGGGCTCGGCGGCCAGCCGTTGCAGCAGCGCCGAGGCACGTGGCGCCTGCACATCCAGGATCGAGCGCTCCCATTCCGCGTCGCTGTGCCGGCGCAGGCGATAGGGCTTGTGCCCGGTGACCACCTCGAACAGCACCACGCCCAGCGAATAGACGTCGGTCAGGGTCGTCACCGCCTCGCCCCGCACCTGTTCCGGCGCGGCGTAGTGCAGGGTGAAAGCGCGGATTTCGGTGGCCGGATGGGCCGCGTTCGGATCGTCGTGGTCGAGCAGCTTGGCGATGCCGAAGTCGAGCAGTTTCACCGTGCCATCGGCGCGTACCAGGATGTTGGAGGGCTTCAGGTCGCGGTGCACCACCAGGTTCGCATGCGCATGGCTGACCACCGCGCAGACCTGCAGCATCAGCTGCAGACGCGCTTCCAGCGGCGGTTGCAGGCGCCGGCAGTAGTCACTGATCGGCTCGCCTTCCACGTAATCCAGCGCCAGGTAGGGCTGCCCGTGCTGGTCCACCCCGGCGTCCAGCAGTTGTGCCAGATGCGGGTGCTGCAGGCGGGCCAGGATCTGCCGCTCGCGGCCGAAGCGTTGACGCAGGCCGGGATCGGCGACGCCACTGCGCAGCAGCTTCAGTGCGACCTGGCGCTGGTACAGGCCATCGCAGCGCTCGGCCAGCCAGACCTCGCCCATGCCACCTTCACCGAGCGGGTGCAGCAGCCGATAGGGCCCGACCTCGCTGCCGGCACGGCCCGGCGGTGGCGCGGTCCATAACGGCTGGGCCATGAACTCGTGGCTGTCGGCTTCCTGCTGCAGCAGGTGTTCCAGCTCGCGTCCCAGCGTCGGGTCCTGCGCGCTCAAGCGCTGCAGGCGCAGCTGGCGGGCGGCGGGTGCCAGCTCCAGCAGCTGGTCCAGCCAGGACGACAATTGCTGCCAGCGGGCGGTATCCATGATGTGGGTGGCGGCGACTCAGTCGCTGCGCATCGCGGCCAGCAGGAACAGCCGTGCTTTCTGCCAGTCACGGCGGATGCTGCGTTCCGAGCGCTGGCTAAGCTCGGCGATCTCCAGCTCCGACAGCCCGGCGAAATAGCGCAGTTCCACCACCTTGGCCAGGTGCGCATCGACGGCCTGCAGGCGTTCCAACGCCACGTCCAGGGCCAGCAGATCCTCGTCCAGGCGTATGCCGCTGCTGCTGTTCTCGGGAATCTCGGCCACCCGCTTGAGGTCGCCACCGCGCTTGCGCGCCAAGCGGTTGCGCGCGTAATCGACGACCACGCTGCGCATTGACGATGCGGCGTAGGCGAAGAAGTGCGAACGGTCCTCGAAACGCGCCGCACCGCGGCTGCCCAACAGCTTCAGGTAAGACTCGTGGACCAGCGAGGTCGCATCCAGGGTGCGCCCCTGCTGCCCGGCCAACTGCCGCCGGGCCATGCTGTGCAGCTCCTGGTACAGGGTGGTCAGCACGCGGTCGAGCGCGGCACGGTCGCCGCCGCGCGCAGCATCCAGCCAGACAGTGATATCCGGGCCCTCGTCCATCGCCAACGCTCCCCCGCAGCGGATGTCGGCTGGACTATAGCGCTGCGCGTGTGCAGCGCATGAAGACGTTCAGCGCTGGCAGCGGCTGCACCACACGCTTGCGCGCTGGCCGATCATCGCGTGCTTGAGCGGGCGGCCGCAGCTGGGGCACGGCAGGCCATCGCGGCCATACACCAGCAGCTCCTGCTCGAAGTAGCCGGGGGCGCCGTCGGGGCTGATGAAATCGCGCAGGGTGGTGCCGCCACGGGTGATGGCGTAGCCCAGCGTTTCCTTCACTGCCGTGGCCAGCCGCCGGTAGCGCTCGCGGGTGACCTTGCCGGCCTCGCGCAGCGGGCTGATGCCGGCCTTGAACAGGCTTTCGGCGGCGTAGATGTTGCCCACGCCGACCACCACCGCCTGGTCCATCAGGAAGGTCTTCACCGGCGCGCTGCGGCCCCGGCTGCGGGCGAACAGGTAGTCGCCGTCGAAGGCTTCATCCAGCGGTTCCGGGCCCAGCCCCTGCAGCAACGGATGGATCTCGCCGGCCGGCTGCCAGAGCAGGCTGCCGAAACGGCGCGGGTCGTTGAAACGCAGTAGGCGGCCGTTGTCCAGGCTGATGTCCACATGGTCGTGGGCGCGCAGCGGGGTGTCGCCGGGCAGCACGCGCAGGCTGCCGGACATGCCCAGGTGCAGCACGGCGCTGCCGATGGCGGTGTCCAGCAGCAGGTACTTGGCGCGGCGGCGCACGTCTTCGATGCGCTGGCCGGGCAGCAGCTCGGCCACTTCCGGCGGGATCGGCCAGCGCAGGTCGGCGCGGCGCAGGATCACCCCATGCACGCGGCGGCCCTGCAGGTGCGGCGCCAGGCCGCGGCGGGTGGTTTCTACTTCGGGCAGTTCGGGCATGGCACGATTCTATGCCCGCTCAGCGTGGTGGTGCAGCCAGTTCGCGCGCATCCAGGAACCCATCGCCGTTGGCGTCCTGCTTGTGGAAGCGCTGCACGATCGTCTGCCGCTGCTGTTCGCGGGTGATGGCCCTGCCCTTGCCGCCGGGCAGCTCGTCGCCACTCAGCACGCCATCGCCGTTGCGATCCATGCGATCGAAGGCGTACAGCATCCACTGCAGGTACTCGGCTTCACTGACCTTGCCGTCGCCGTCGCTGTCCATGCGCTGCAGGTAGCTGGTGGTGTCGCTGACCTGGGCCTGCACGGCAGGCGCCCACACTGCGACCAGCAGCAACACCGTCAGCGCAGCCCTCATCCGCCCACCAGGGTGTAACCCTTCAGTCGCGCGGCATAGGCCTGCAGCGCGGCAATGCCGCTTTCCTCGGCCTCGCGGCACCAGGCCTGCAGTTGACGCAGGCGCTCGGCGGCATCGTGGCCACGTGCTTCCAGCAGCGTTGCCAGGCGCGCGCGGTATTCCACCAGGGTACGGATGCGCGGGCGCTGGGCGACCCATTCGCTGAGCTGCGCGCGGCTGTCCGGCTTCAACCAGCGGCCGTCGTTGACCAGGCCACGGCGCAGCCGGCGCGGCAGCAACCGGCGCAGCTTGGCACCGGCGTACCGTGCTTCCTCGCGCAATGCCGGCATGAACACGTTGCGCTGGTAGTCGGTCATCGCCTGGAAACGATGCGACAACAGGGCTTTCAGGGTGTCGGCGTCGGGCACGGCGATGTTGGGGCGCACGTCCATCGCCGGCGCCACCCGCAATACCTTGGCCAGGCGCAGGGCCTGCAGCAGGCGGATCGCGCTCCAGCCGATGTCGAACTCCCAGCGCCGCATCGCAAAGCGCGCCGAGCTGGGGAACGCATGGTGGTTGTTGTGCAGTTCCTCGCCGCCAATCCAGAACGCCCACGGCGTCAGGTTGGTGGAGGTGTCGGCCGACTCGTAGTTGCGATAGCCCCACCAGTGGCCCAGGCCATTGACCACGCCGGCGGCCCAGAACGGAATCCACGCCATCTGGATCGCCCACAGGGCGATGCCCGGCAGGCCGAACAGCACCGTGTTGATCGCAAACAGCAGCACCGGGCCGAAGGTGGCATAGGGGGTGTACAGGCGGCGCTCGATGGCGTCGTCCGGCGTGCCGCGCCCGTACTGTTCGATGTCCTCGCGCATGCCGCGTGCTTCGCGGTAGAGCTCCACGCCGCGCCAGAACACCTGGCCGATGCCCCGGGTGACCGGGCTGTGCGGGTCGTCCTCGGTTTCCACCTTGGCGTGGTGCTTGCGATGGATCGCCACCCATTCCTTGGTGATCATCGAGGTGGTCAGCCAGGTCCAGAAGCGGAAGAAGTGCGCGACCACCGGGTGGAAGTCCACGCCCCGATGCGCCTGGCTGCGGTGCAGGTAGAGGGTGACCGAGAAGATCGTGAGCTGGGTGAAGACCAGCAGCACCAGGGCCAGCTGCCACCAGCCCAGGCCAAGCACGCCACCAGTCAGCAGGGACATCAGGGCATCAGGCATGGCGGCTCTCCAGAGCGACACAGGTATGGAAGACATCATGGGCGCTTGCGTTGCAAACTGCACCTTGCACCGCTGGATTGGCAGCGCCATTCCGTGGCTTCGTTCACAGTTGGGGACCCGTGTTGTCGAGCCTTGATCCGCGCATCCGCGCCGTAGACCCTGCCCCATCCGCCGGGGACCTGCCGCCCTTGATCGAACTGGACCGCGCCAGCGTGATGCGCGGCCAGGTGAAGGTCCTGCACGGGCTGAGCCTGCGCATCGCGCAGGGCCAGCACACCGCCCTGCTCGGCCCCAATGGCTGTGGCAAGTCCACCTTCATCAAGCTGATCACCCGCGAGCTGTACCCGCTGGCGCAGGCCGACGGCACGGTGGCGGTGAAGGTGCTGGGGCAGAACCGCTGGCAGGTCGACCGCCTGCGTTCGCAGCTGGGCATCGTCACTGGCGACCTCAGCAGCAACCTGGCCGACATGCCGGGGCTGACGGTGGAGCAGGCGGTGCTGTCGGGGTTCTTCGCCAGCTACATGGTGCCGGCCTTCCGCGAGGTCACCGCCGACATGCGCGGGCGGGTCGGCGAGACCCTGGCGATGACCGGTGCGTCGGGCCTGCGTGAGCGTGCCTACGCCGAATTGTCGGCCGGCGAGACCCGCCGCGTGCTGATCGCCCGTGCGCTGGTCAACCGGCCGCAGGCGCTGCTGCTGGATGAACCCTCCACCGGGCTGGACCTGGTGGCCCGCCAGCAGTTGATCGCCACCATGCGCGTGCTGGCCCAGCAGGGCATCACCCTGGTGCTGGTCACCCATCACATCGAGGAAGTGATTCCCGAGATCGAGCGTGTGGTGCTGCTGCGCGACGGCCGCGTGGTGGCCGATGGCGCGCGCGCCGAGCTGCTGCGCGACGAACCGCTGTCGGCCGTGTTCGGCGGCGCGATCACGGTGGTGGAACAGGAAGGACGGCTGACCGCGTACGCGGGGTGATCGACATGCCACTGTAGAGCCGAGCCTATGCTCGGCTGCTCTTGGCCGCGGGAACGGCAGCCGAGCATAGGCTCGGCT
>NZ_JBHZOP010000150.1:0-33050 GCF_042787595.1 Stenotrophomonas sp. YIM B13575
CCGCCCCCCCCGCTACCGCAACGCTGCGCCATCGGTTGAGCGGCTGAGGTATTCCCAGGTGTCGATGCTGTCAGCCATCGATGCCAGCTTTGCCCGCACCAGCTGCACTGCATCGCTGCCCAACAGAAGATGGCTGGGCGGTGCATCGCTGTCGATCACCTGCAGCATGGCCTGCGCGGCCTTGATCGGGTCGCCCAGCTGATGGCCGCTCTTTTCCTCGCGTGCGCGGCGGATCGGGTCGAACAGCGCGTCGTAGTCGCCGATGCTGCGCGAGGCCCTTACCATCGAACGACCGGCCCAATCGGTGCGGAACGAACCCGGCGCGATAGCGGTCACGTGGATGCCGAACGGCGCGACTTCCTTGCCCAGCACTTCGCTGATGCCTTCCAGCGCGAACTTGCTGCCGCAGTACCAGGCGATGCCAGGCAGGGTGATGAAGCCGCCCATGGAGGTGATGTTGAGGATGTGGCCGCGACGGCGCGCGCGCATGTGAGGCAGCACGGCCTTGATCAGCGCGGCGGGGCCGAAGACGTTCACTTCGAACTGATGGCGCAGCTCGTCCAGCGTGGATTCTTCGAGGATGCCTTCGTGGCCGTAGCCGGCGTTGTTGACCAGCACGTCGATGGCGCCGATGTCGGCTTCGACGGTGGCCACCAGTGCATCGATGGCGGCGGCATCGGTGACGTCCAGCAGGCGGCCGAAGGCGCGGCCCGGCGCGAGGGCTTCGAGATCCTGACGGGCGGTTTCGCTGCGCACGGTGCCGACCACGCGATGGCCGGCCAGCAGCGCTTGCTGTGCGAGGGCGCGGCCGAAGCCGCTGCCGACGCCGGTGATGAGGAGGAGGCGGGGTACGGTCATGGACGAGAGCTCTTGGCTGGGGTCTTGCACGTTAGTGGTTGAGTGCGGGGCAGCCCAGGCCTAAGATTCGGCGGTTCTTGCCTATTCCTATGGGGCGCCCGATGCGATTGACCGATGACCCGCTGCAGCATCCGGCGCAGGCGCGCATGGTCGGCCTGTTGCAGGCGCTGGCGGTGGATGAGGGCTACACGCTGACGGCAGTGCCCGGTGTGCGGCTGCTGCGCTCGAACCGGCCATTGGCGCGCACGCCGGTGCTGTACGACCCGGGCATCGTGATCGTCTGCCAGGGCGTGAAGCGCGGCTATCTGGGCGGGCAGGTCTACCAGTACGACGCGCAGCACTACCTGGCGGTGTCGGTGCCGGTGCCGTTCACCATGGAAACCGAAGCCACGGCGGAGGCGCCGCTGCTGGCGATCTACCTGCATCTGGACCTGCAACTGGCGGCGGATCTGCTGATTGAACTGGGGGAGCGCGCCGCCAGCAGCGAAGTGCCGGCACAGAGCATGATGTCCAGCCCGATGCAGGGCGCGATGCAGGCCACGGTGCTGCGCCTGCTGGAGGCGCTGGGCGATCCGTTGGAGGCAAACGTGCTGGGGCCCTCGCTGGTGCGCGAGCTGTATTTCCGGGTGCTGACCGGCGCACAGGGTGGGGCGATGCGCGAGGCGCTGGCCATGCGCGGGCGCTTCGGCCGCATCGGCAAAGTGCTGCGGCATATCCATGCGGCCTATTCGACGGCGCTGGATGTTGATGTGCTGGCAGCGCAGGCGGAGATGAGCGTGGCCACGTTCCATGATCACTTCCGCAGCATTACCGGCACCTCGCCGATGCAGTACGTGAAGTCCACGCGGCTGCACCAGGCGCGGCTGTTGATGCTGCGGCAGGGCATGACGGCCGAGGCGGCATCGCTGGCGGTGGGGTACGCCAGCCCGTCGCAGTTCAATCGGGAGTTCAAGCGCCTGTTCGGGTTGCCGCCGGCGGCCGAGGTGGCGCGCATGCGGCGAAGTTTTGCGTTGCCGCCGGCGTCGGCCGATGCGGTGTATGTGTCTTCGCATTGACCGCTGCGCTCGCCGGGCATGGACCGGCGCTACCAGGGAAGCCCGTGTCAGGTAGCGCCGGGCCATGCCTGGCGAGCGCAGCGGAGGGCGGTTGACATTGAGTGTACCTACTAGTAGGTTTGCGCTCATGAAAGAGTCACTCTCCCCCAAGGCCCACGAGATCCTGGCCCAGGCCCGTTCGCTGCTCGAAGCCGGTGGCTACAACGGTTTCAGCTATGCCGACGTGTCCGCGCGAGTGAACATCAGCAAGGCCAGCATCCACCACCATTTCCCCAGCAAGGCCGACCTCGTGCGCACGGTGGTGGAGCTGTACCGGGCGGAGGCACGCGAGGGCCTGGCGCTGCTGGACCGGCAGCTGGGCGATCCGTTGCAGGAGCTCAATGCGTACGTGGACTACTGGTCGGCCTGCATTGCCGGTGGCACGGCGTCGTTCTGCATCTGCGCGATGCTGGCCGCCGAGATGCCGATGATTCCGCTGGAAGTTGCCGACGAAGTGCGCGGGCACTTCGAGGATCTGACCAGCTGGCTGACCAGGACGCTGGAGAAGGGTGTAGCCCGCGGCCAGCTGCGCCTGCAGGGCACGCCTGCCGACGAGGCGAAGGCCTTCATGGCGTCGGTGCATGGCGCGATGCTGGCGGCGCGCGGTTTTGGTGATGCAGCGACGTTCGCGGCGCTGGCACGGTTGTCGATTGCCCGGGTGAGCGCGGCGGTCTGAGTGATTCCCGGAAGGCCTGCGCGAAGCGGGTCTTCTTTTTGTCCATAGAATCGACCTACTAGTAGGTTCATAACTCCAGCAGAGGTTGCCATGAGTCATCCGCTTTCTCCCCTGGGCGTCGTGCACACCGCGATCAGCCTGATTCCCATCGCCGCCGGCGTTTACGGATTCATCCGCCATCGCGCCATTGATCCGGCTACGCGCGCGGGCAAGCTCTATCTGCTGGGATTGGTGCTGTCGGTGGTGACGTCGTTCACCGTCTCCAGCACCGGCGGCCTCAATCCAGGCCATGCGTTTGGTGTGGTGATCCTGCTGATTGCATTCGGTGGCGTGCTGGCGGCGCGGCTGCGGTTCCTTGGCCGGTTGGCGCCTTATCTGTCGACGTTCGCGCTGTCTTTTAGCTTCCTGCTGTCGCTGGTGCCGGGCGTGAATGAAACGCTGACGCGGTTGCCGGTGGCGCATCCGATTGCGGCCGCGCCGCTGGCGCCGGTGATCCTGCAGACGTTGCTGGGGTGTGCGGCGGTGTTTGCGATCGGCTTCGTGGCGCAGTGCTGGCGGATACATGCACGGCAGCGGGTAGCGTCAAGCCGTTGAGTTCGTTCCTGTGCAGACCTTCAGATTGGCGGTTTCCGTTGGCCTGTCCACAAGAAGGTTCACCCGCTGTGGCAAGCAGGTCCAACTTTTCCGTCAATGCGGGGGGAATCAGTCGCGCTCCGCATGGGCACGTGCGGTGTGCAGCAGGCGAAGCACCCGCACCTGCGTATCGACGATGTCGTATACAAGAATGTAATTGGAATGAAGCACCCATTCACGGGTATTTGCTACCCGGCCATTCCTGCCGATGTTGGGATGTTCGCCGAGCCGGCTGGACTTTTGGCCGAACAACGTGTCCAGCGCCAAGGCGGCAGCCGGATTATCCGCTTCGATGAATGCATAGATTGACTCGCGATCCTCGATTGCCTGCGTTGTCCAGAGCAGTTCTTTCACCTCGATTTTTCGAGCCTGCGCTTGGTCGCCGCTCGGCGTGCGGCAAATCTGGCCTCAACCTCGGCTGCGGGTATCAGGTGCCCGGCATCTGCGGCCTCCAATCCGACCTGAACCTGCTCGCGGATGCGCGCTTCCTGCTCGCTGTCCTCCTGTTGCTGCACAAAGGCGCGCATGAAATCACGCAGTAGTTGCGCACTGGTGCGGTCCCGGGCCTTTGCGGCATTGCCGAAGGCTTCCTTCAGTGATTCGTCCACACGGAATGTGAAAGTTGCTTCGTTCACGGCGTTGTCTTCATGTGTTACATGGTATGTACACCGTAGCACGGCTGATCCTTTGGACCATGAACGGCTGCGGGCACGGCCCGCCGAGGACTTCTGCTCGAATCGGATTGCTCGAACCCGAGGCTACAGCGCCTGCAGCGCTCACGCGAGGCTGTAAGCGTCAAGCGCTTCCGGCCCTATCAACACCCCACCAGCCGGTCGGCGCTGATGCCACTGCGATGCTGGTTGCGGTATTCGATGGGGCTGGCATCGACCATGCCGCGGAAGTGCCGACGGAACGATTCCTGCGAACCAAAGCCCGCCTGTTCGGCCACCCATTGCAGTGGCCGATCGGTGGTTTCCAGCAGTTCGCGGGCATAGGCCACGCGCTCGCGGATGAGCCAGTCGATGGGCGACAGGCCGGTGGCTTCGAGGAACTGCCGCTGCAGGGTGCGCTGGCTCAGCGCGGCCTGTTCGGCGAGGCTGCCCAGTGAATGCGGTTCGCGCAGATTGCGCCGCATCCATTCCATCAGTTTCGCCAGCCGCGTGGGTTCGCCCAGCGGGATCGCGCGGCTGACGCGCTGGCTGCGTTCGGCATCGCGCCACGGCGCCAGCACCAGCCGCTCCGCTACGAGGTTGGCTACGCGTGCACCGTAATCCTTGCGCACCATGTGCAGCATCATGTCCATGCCGGTGGCCGACCCGGCTGAGGTGATGATGCTGCCGGCGTCCACATACAGCACGTCGTCGCGCACGTGGATGCGTGGGAATTCGCGGGCCAGCGTTTCGGTGAGCCGCCAGTGGGTGGTGGCTTGGCGACCATCGAGCAGACCAGCCCACGCGAGCACGAACGCGCCTGAGCAGATGGAAGTGATGCGTGCGCCGCGTGCATGGGCGCGGGTGAGGGCATCGAGCAGCGCCTGCGGCGGGCGCTCGCTGGGTTCGCGCCAGCCGGGAATGACGATGATGTCGGCGTCGTCGACCGCACTCAGATCGTAGGGCAGCTGTACCTGTGCGCTGCCGAGCATGCGCAGTGCACCGGGCTCGCCAGCGCAGAGCTGGGTGCGGTACCAGGCCACGCCCAGTTCGGGGCGGATGGGTGCGAACAGACCGACCGCGCAGCCGAATTCGAACAGGCCCTGGCCGTGGCAGGCCACGATGGCGACGGTGGGCGCGTTCGGTTCGGCAGGCAGGGTGGGCATGGCTTGATGCTACCGACGCAGGCACGTGTCGCTGAGTGGCGCGCGGGCATGAGGTGATGCCAGCGGGGTATATGGAGCGGTCGCTCACTTCTTGTAGAGCCGAGCCCACGCTCGGCTCAAAACCGGAAGGGGGGGATGCATTCTGACGCGGTCGCGAAGAGCAGCCGAGCGTGGGCTCGGCTCTACAGACAGTAGTGCACCGGCGCGGCTGCCTAACCTCATTACCAGCAGTCATGTGGCTGGCGCGATGTGACGGTCACATGACGCGATATCCGCTGTCGCGCGTTGGGCGCGGGCCCTTGAATGGAGGTGTGTCTCCGGCCCACCCCCACGAGCCCCCATGCCTGCTGCCCACATTCCTGCGCTGTCCACGCTCTCCCTGCTGATTGCGGCCGCCCTGGCCGCTGCCCCGGCGTATGCGGCTGATGCCGATGCACCGTCGGCGACCACTGCCACTTCCGCCAACCTTGCCGCGTCCACGCTGGACGCGGTGGTGGTGACCGGCTCGCGTACCAGTACGCGCACAGTGAAAAACAGCTCGACACCGATCGACGTGGTATCGGCTGAAGACCTGGCGGCTACCGGCCAGGCCAACCTGCTCGAAGCCCTGCAGCGCAGCCTGCCGTCGCTGAGCCAGATTGGCGGTTACCAGAGCGACCAGGAAAGCCTGATCCGCGGCTACCAGCTGCGCAACCTGTCGCCGGGCTACACGCTGGTGCTGGTGAACGGCAAGCGCCGCAACGCCAGCGCGTATGTGAGTGGCGCCAACGGTGGCGGCTACCCGGGCCACGCCTGGGCCGATCTGGCGCTGATTCCGGTATCGGCCATCGACCACGTAGAGGTGCTGCGTGACGGCGCTTCGGCCATCTACGGTTCGGACGCGATCACCGGAGTGATCAACGTGATCCTGAAATCGCAGGCGCACGGTGGCGATGTGTCGGTGGAGAGCGGGCAGAGCACCGATGGCGACGGCAGCCGCACCAGCGTGCGCGCCAACATCGGTCTGCCCTGGGGCGAGGATGGCTTCATCAACCTGTCCGGTGAGAGCACGCGCCAGCACCATGCGATCCGCACGCGTCGCTACATCGACGGCTACCTGAGCTATCCGGCGGTGGATGGCAACGGCAACCTGGTGGCGCTGCGGCCGAACAACCGGCTGCCGGCCGGGGCGGCGCCGAACCCGGCCGAGGCCGGACGCGATGCGGAGGCCAACATCATCCTCAGCTCACCGTCGTATGCGTTGAAGGCCTTCGCGGTGAACGTGGGCCATGGGCTGGGCGAGAACGCGCAGTTCTACGCCAATGCGACCGCCAGTGACCGTACCGCGCAGGCGATCCAGAACTTCCGGCTGCCGGCGACGATCTTCACCACTTACCGGGCGCCGGGCGTGCTGAGCGTGTTTCCCGACGGCTTCCTGCCGGTGCTGGAAACCAAGGAGAAGCAGTACACCGGCACGGCCGGGGTGAAGGGCCAGGTTGCGGGCTGGGACTACGACGTCAGCCTGACCGGCAACCGCAACACGGTGCGTACCTACACCCGCAATTCGGTGAACTATTCGCTGCCATATCCCGGCTCACTCACCGACTTCTACGACGGCAAGCTGGACTACCAACAGGGCATCGCCAACCTCGACCTACGTCGCAGCTTCGAGGTGGCGGCCTTCGCATCGCCGCTGGAAGTAAGTGCGGGTGCCGAGTACCAGCACGAGCAGTACGAACGCGGGGCAGGGCAGTGGGAGTCCTACACCGGCTTCGGTGCCGCTGCGTTCGTGGGCTATTCGACCGCCGATGCGGTGAAGGCCACCCGCAACAGCAAGGCGGTATACGCAGGTGCGGCGACCAACATCACCTCGCGCTGGTACCTGGATGCGGCCGCGCGCTGGGAAGACCATTCCGACTTCGGCACGGTGTCGACCGGTCGGTTGACCACACGCTTCGACTTCACCGATGCGCTGGGTGTACGCGCCACGGTCAGCAATGGCTTCCACGCGCCGAGCCTGGGCGCGCAGTTCTACCAGGCCACCGGCAGCTGCCCGTGCGGTACCACGCTGGTGGCGCAGGTCGCTTCGCCGGCAGCAGTGGCGCTGGGCGCTACGCCGCTGAAGCCGGAGAAGGCCACCAACTACAGCCTCGGCGTGACCTGGGACCCGAGCCCGGCCTTCCATCTGGCGGTGGATGCGTACCAGATCGACATCCGCGGCCAACTCGGCCAGTCCAGCCAGATCGGCTACAACGCGCAGGACCCGGCGCGGGTGACCGACAACAGCGGCACCGTGCTGACCGCTGCGCAGAAGAACACGATTGATGCGCTGCTGGGTACGGCCGGCATCAGCATCCTGCCCGGTGATGCGTTCTACGCCAGCTATTTCACCAACGTGGGCGACACCCGCACGCGCGGTGTGGAGCTGACCCTGGAAGCGAACCAGGAAACACAGTGGGGCAAGCTGCGCTGGACCTACGCGGCCAACGTGGGCCGCACCACCATCCAGAAGGTGAGCGCGATTCCGCAGGCGCTGCAGGGGCTGCCGAACATCAACCTGCTGACCAAGTCGAGTGAGTACGCGCTGCGCTTCCGCACGCCGTCGTACACGCAGGTGGCGGGGCTGGGCTGGCAGAACGGGCGCTGGCGCTCGAACGTGGACTTCACCTACTACGGACCGATCAAGCGCCTGAACAACGGCGTGGAGTACAAGCAGCCGCCGGTGCTGGTGACCAACCTGTCCGGTGGGGTGGAGCTGGGCGCGGGCTGGAGCGCGGCACTGGGCATCAACAACCTGTTCGACAAGCGCACCCGCAAGGTGCCCGCTTACGCACGCAGCGCCACCGATGTGGCCAGCATCGAGACCACCTGGGACAGCGGTGATGTGCTGAGCAACGTCGGGACGTTCTGGTACGGGCGCGTCAACTACCGGTTCTGAGGTTCATGCCACACGCAGCCGAGCGTGGCTCGGCGCTACATGGGAGCGTTTCATGTCATCTGCATTGAATGTGGTTGCGTTGATTGGTTCGCCGACGGCATCGGCCAACTCGCGCACGTTGCTGCTGGTGCGGCATCTGCTGGAAGAGCTGCGCGAGCGGGTCAACATCAGCGTGGAGCTAGTCGAGCTGGCGCCGATCGCGCGCTCGCTGGGGCAGGCGCTGCAGCGCAGTGAAGTGGAGCCGCAGGTGGAGCGCGCGCTGGCCACGATTGAATCGGCGCAGCTGCTGGTAGCGGCCACGCCGGTGTATCGCGGGTCCTATCCGGGCCTGTTCAAGCACCTGATCGACTTCATCGAACTGGACGCGCTGGTGGATACGCCGGTGCTGCTGGCCGCCACCGGTGGCAGCGAGCGCCACGCGCTGGTGATCGACCATCAGCTGCGGCCGCTTTTCAGCTTCCTGCAGGCGCATACGTTGCCGATCGGGGTGTATGCCACGCCGGCCGACTTCGACGGCGACCGCATCAACAGCGCTGCACTGCAGGCGCGCATCCAGCTGGCGGCCGAGCGTGCAGCGGGACACGTGGCGCCTCGGGCGGCGGCGCTGCCGGCGCCGCTGCGCAGGATCGCCTAGGACGTGGCGGTGCAGCTGCGGCACCTGGCGTTCCTCACGCCCGGAAGCTATCTGCCGGAACAACCGCGCGCGGGCCTGGACGCGACGTTGGCGTTGATCGCGTTTGCCGAACAGCTGGGCTATGACGGCGCGTGGGTGCGCCACCGCCACCTGGAACCGGGCATCAGCTCGGCAGCAGTGTTCCTGGCGGCGGCCAGCCAGCACACCACCCGCATCGAGCTGGGCAGTGCGGTGATCCAGCTGGGCTATGAAACACCTTTCCGCCTGGCCGAGGATCTGTCGTTGCTGGATGCGCTGGCCGGTGGCCGGCTGCAGGTGGGCGTCAGTACCGGCGCGCCGCCACACGGGGAACTGGTTGGGTCCTTGCTGTACGACAGCGACCCCGCGCACATCGACTTTTCCCATGGCCGGGTGGCGCGGTTGCTGGAAGCACTGCGGGGTGAGCCGTTGGGTGCCGCCGATGCCGAGGTTGGCAATGCTGCCACTCGCTATCGTCCGCGACTGCAGCCGCATGCACCGGGGCTGGTGGACCGGGTCTGGTATGGCGCTGGCTCTCTGCAGTCGGCGCGTTCGGCGGGTGAGCAGGGGCTGCATCTGCTGCTGGGCAACGTCAACCGCGCCGAGCTGAGTGATGACTTCTTCGTCGCCCAGCTACAGCACCTGCAGGCCTATCGCGCGGCATTGCCGTTGGGCAGCCCGCGCCGCGTGGCGGTGGGGCGTGTGCTGGTGCCCACCGATGGTGTGGATGCGGCCACGCGCCGGCGGATCGACGTCTTCAGTGCGCAGCGGCATGCGCGCACCCTGGCGCCGCAAGGGCCACGCCGCACCATGTTCGCGCCCGACGTGGTCGGCAGCACGGCACAGATCATCGCGCGGTTGCAGGCCGATCCGCTGCTGCAGCAGGTGGACGAGCTTCGCGTGGAGCTGCCCTATGAGCTGCCCGAGCAGGACTACCGGCGCATCCTCACCACGGTGATCGAGGACATCGCGCCGGCGCTGGGTTGGCGCGCGCCCGCGCAAGCGGCGTGACGTTACCAGCGTCCATAACGGCCAGCAGTCTGCTTATTGCCAACCTGCATCTGCATGGCCGGATCCGACCGTGGATTGTCGAGTTCTGGCGCTGGCATGCAGCCTTCCTTCTCTAGCATCGATATCGAAGCGGCAGTGCATTGCCGGCCCCTACGAGGACGATTCCGTGGCTGTAGACGCAACCCACAAACCCATCCTGTTCCTGCTGGACCGCGAGTTCGAGGACGGCCAGTTGCCCGGACAACGCTTCTTCTGCCGGCACAGCCTGCTGCTGGAAGGGGCGCTGTCGAGCATCGACGGCCTGGACGCGCAACTTGACGTGCGCCGCATCGGCTTCAGCCGGCCGCGCCGCGAGGTGATCGCCGAGATCGGTGAGCAGGACCAGTCGCTGCCGAAACTGGTGCTGCCGCAGGGCGTGGTCAATGAACACGCCAGCGGTGAGTACCAGCAGCGCCAGTACATCTCCGGTGCCGAGCCGATCCTGGCGGCACTGAACGGCCTGCTGGGCATTCCCGTGGCCCATCCCTGAGCGAGGACGTGACGATGAGCTACCTCACCAGCGTGTTGGACAAGAGCCCGGTGGCCGACGGCAGCACGCCGGAACAGGCGCTGCGCAACAGCCTGCAACTGGCGCAGCGTGCCGAGCAGCTGGGCTATCACCGTTACTGGTTTGCCGAGCACCACGCAGCGCCAACGCTGGCCAGCCCGGCACCGGAAGTGCTGGCGGCGTGGGTGCTGGCGCAGACCCGGCGCATCCGCATCGGCAGTGGCGGGGTGATGCTGCGCCACTACGCACCGTACAAGGTGGCCGAGAACTTCAATCTGCTGGCCGCATTGGCGCCAGGACGGGTGGATCTGGGCGTGGGCAAGGCACCGGGCGGTCTGCCGGCGTCGACTGCCGCACTGGCTGCCGGTCGCCCGGCATTCGCCGATTTCGACCAGCAGCTGCGCGACCTGGAAGGCTATCTGTCCGATGCGCAGGCGGATGCGCAGGCGCGGCCGATTCCACAGACGGCGCCGGAGCGCTTCCTGCTGGGTGCCAGCCCGCAGAGCGCCCGGCAGGCTGCGGAGCTGGGCTGGCGCTTCGTGTACGCCGCGCACTTCGACGGTGAACCGAAGCACATTGAAGCCGCCTTCGAGGCGTATCGCACGGTGTCCACGCATGCCCCGTTGCTGGCAACGGTGGCCTTCGCCGCGCCCACCAGCGAGGCCGCTGCGCGCCATATCGGCGCGCTGCGGGTCTACAAGCTGCACCTGGGCCCTGGACAGACGGTGAACCTGCCCAGCCCCGAGGCCGCTGCGGAGTACGCACGGCAGGTGGGTGTCACTGACTTCCGCGTCGAAGAAACACGCCCCAGCGTGCTCTCTGGCGACGCGCAGCACGTACGCAGCGAGCTGGATGCGCTGCACCGGCGCTTCGGCGTGGGTGAATTCATCCTCGACGCGCCGGTGGCCGACCTCGACGCACGCCTGACGTCCCTTGAACTGCTGTCGCCCGCACCCCGCGCGGCGGTGGCCTGACTGCTGGAGCGACCCCATGAGCACAACCCCGCGTCCCATCCCGTTCGGCATCATGCTGCAGGGCCCCGGCAGCCACATGCATGCCTGGAAGCATCCGTCCAACGCGCCTGATGCCAGCGTCAACCTGGGCTATTACATCGATATCGCGCGTACCGCCGAGGACAACGGTATCGCCTTCGGCTTCGTTGCTGACGGCCTGTACATCAACGAGAAGTCGATCCCGCATTTCCTCAACCGGTTCGAGCCGATCTCGCTGCTGTCGGCGCTGGCGACGGCAACGAAGAAGATCGGCCTGGCCGGCACGCTGTCCACCTCGTACAGCGATCCGTTCACCGTGGCCCGCCAGTTTGCGTCGTTGGATCTGCTCAGTGGTGGCCGTGCCGGTTGGAACGTGGTGACCTCGCCGCTGGAAGGCTCGGGCCGCAACTACGGCCGCCCGCATCCGGAGCACGCGCTGCGCTACCAGATTGCCGATGAGTACCTTGACGTGGTGCAGGGTCTTTGGGATTCGTGGGATGACGATGCGTTCGTGCGCGACCGCGACAGCGGCACGTTCTTCGCACCGGAGAAGTTCCGTCGCCTCGACCACAAGGGCCGCTTCTTCCAGGTGGAAGGTCCGCTCAACATCCAGCGCTCACTGCAGGGGCAGCCGGTGATCTTCCAGGCCGGTTCGTCCGACGACGGCATTGCGCTGGCCGGCAAGTACGCCGATGCGGTGTTCACCCATGCGCCGTCGCTGGAGGAGACCCGTGCGTTCACCCAGAAGGTGAAGAACTCCGCGATCGCCCATGGCCGCAGCGCAGGTGACGTCAAGATCTTCCCGGGCATCGGCCCGATCGTTGGCCGTACGGCGGAAGAAGCCGAGGCCAAGTACCAGGCGATTGCTGCGCTGGCCGGGCTGGATGATGCATTGGCGTATCTCGGCCGCTTCTTCGACCACCACGACTTCAGCCAGTACGACCCGGACGCGCTGTTCCCGGAGCTGGGCGATATCGGTGCCAATTCCTTCCGCTCCACCACCGACCGCATCAAGCAGGACGCGCGTGAGCAGGGCC
The DNA here is from genome assembly GCF_042787595.1 of Stenotrophomonas sp. YIM B13575. Taxonomy (NCBI): domain Bacteria; kingdom Pseudomonadati; phylum Pseudomonadota; class Gammaproteobacteria; order Lysobacterales; family Lysobacteraceae; genus Stenotrophomonas; species Stenotrophomonas sp. YIM B13575. The sequence goes on from NZ_JBHZOP010000150.1 coordinate 12,234, forward strand.
TGAGCCTGCGCCAGGTTGCACTGCAGGCGGTCAGCCCGCGGCCGAACTTCATTGGTACGCCGGAGCATGTGGCCGACGAACTGATCCGCTGGTTCGATGCCGGCGCCAGCGATGGCTTCATCCTCGGCTTCGCCGCGCAGCGCGAAGGCCTGGATGATTTCGTGACCCTGGTGCTGCCGCTGCTGGAAGCGCGCGGCTATCACCGCAGCGAGCTCGAAGGACAGACCCTGCGCGACCACCTGGGCCTGCCACGCAAGGCAAGCCGGTATGCGACCGACGCCGAGCCGGCGCGAAAGGTGGGATAAGGCGATGAGCGGAGATACCTCGGTAGCGCCGGGCCATGCCCGGAGGAATTCGCCGGCAACGGGCGTACTGCCCGAGATCGCGGCACGTGCCGACGAGGCCATCGCGATCCGCCATGACCTGCACCAGCACCCGGAACTGGCCTTCGAAGAACACCGCACCAGTGCCCGCGTGGCGGAACTGCTGCAGCAATGGGGCTACGCGGTCAGCACCGGCATCGGTGGCACCGGCGTGGTCGGTACGCTGCAGCGGGGGCAGGGCAGTCGCCGGTTAGGCCTGCGCGCCGACATCGATGCGCTGCCGATCCATGAAGAATCCGGGCTGGCCTATGCCAGCCAGCGCGAAGGCCTGATGCACGCCTGCGGCCACGATGGCCACACCGCCATCCTGCTCTCGGCCGCCCACTACCTGGCGCATCACGGGCGATTCGACGGCACGTTGCAGCTGGTGTTCCAGCCGGCCGAGGAAACCGGGTCGGGTGCTTCGAAGATGATCGCCGATGGCCTGTTCGAACGCTTCCCGGTCGATGCCATCTATGGCCTGCACAACTGGCCGGGCGTTCCAGTAGGGCACTTCGGCTTCGTCGACGGACCGGCGATGGCGTCGGTGGACTGGGCGCGGCTGCGGGTGATCGGCAAGGGCGGCCACGGCGCCGAGCCGCAGGGCAGCATCGACCCGATCCTGGCCGCTGCACACATCATCACCGCGCTGCAGAGCGTGGTCTCGCGCAATGTCGACCCGCGGCAGATGGGCGTGGTCACCGTCGGTTCGATCCACGGTGGGCAGGCCGCCAACGTGATTCCCGATGTGGTCGAGCTGAAGCTGACCGTGCGTGCGTACCTGCCGGCGGTGCGCGATACGCTGCGTCGGCGGGTGACCGACATTGCCGAACAGACCGCCGCTGCGTTTGGTGCGCGTGCCGAGATCGAATTCCCGCGCGGCTTCCCCAGCGTGATCAATCACCCGGAGCAGACCGCCTACATCCGCGAGGTGGCGGTGCAGGGCTTCGGCGCCGGGCAGGTGGTGGAGGCCTTCGCACCGCGTACCGCCAGCGAGGACTTCGCCTTCCTGCTGCAGGCGCGGCCGGGCAGTTTCGTGTTCGTCGGCAACGGTGACAGCGCGCCGCTGCACAGCCCGCGCTATGTGTTCAACGATGCGGCCATCGCACCCGCGGCCAGCCTGTGGGCGCGCCTGGCCGAGCACTACCTGGTGGAGGATGTGGCATGAGCGTGCGGTACGACAACGATCGCTTTCTGTACACCACGGTGGATGACCCGTTGGCGCGGCCGCTGTTTGACGGCCTGGAGCAGGAATACGACAACCGCTACGCGGACGTACGCCGGCGCATCGGCGGCAGCGCCCGCGAAGAGTTGCAGCGCTATCCTGCGGAGGCCTTCGCGGCCCCGGTGGGTGCGTTCGTGCTGCTGCTGCGCGACGGCGTAGCAATCTCAGGCGGCGCGTTCATGCCGCATCGCGATGAGGATACCGCCGAATTCAAGCGCATCTGGACGCTGCCCGGTCTGCGCAGGCAGGGCATCGCCCGTCGTGTACTGCAGGAACTGGAAGACCAGGCCGCGCGGCAGGGCTATCGGCGCGTGTTCCTGACCACTGGCTTCCGCCAGCCGGAGGCTGTCGGCCTGTACCTCAGCCATGGCTACACCGCGCTGTTCGACCTGGATGCTGACCCGGAAACCATCGCGCACCTGCCGTTCGAAAAACAGCTGGTGCGGCAGCCGCAGGTGGGCGTCACGTCCGCCATTGCGCTGCACGGAGCGGTGGCATGAGTACGCCATCCACCGCCATCGAGGGCATTCCCCGCCAGCCGGCCACGGCGCTGAAAATCGTGCCGGCGCGGCACCCGCTGCAGGTGATCGGTACGGTGCTGGCACTGGCGCTGATCCTGATCGGGCTGCAGTCGGTGCTGGGCAACCCGCGTTGGGGCTGGGGCACGTTCGCCGAATGGTTCTTCGCCCGCCCGGTACTGGAAGGGTTGGGACGGACCTTGCTGCTGACCGCGCTCGGTACCGGCCTCGGCTTCGCGCTGGGCACGCTGCTGGCCTTGGCCCGCGTCTCCGGTTCACCGCTGTTGTCGGCGGTGTCGTGGGGCTACGTGTGGCTGTTCCGTTCGATTCCGCTGCTGGTGCTGTTGCTGCTGCTGAACAACCTGGGCTACCTGTACAGCACCATCGAACTGGGCGTGCCGTTTACCACCATCAGCCTGTTCTCGTACCCGACCACGCAGTTGATCGGCGTGTTCACTGCGGCGGTGCTCGGCCTCACCTTGAACCAGGCGGCGTTCTCTGCGGAGGTGATCCGTGGCGGCATCCTCTCGGTCGACCACGGCCAGTACGAAGCGGCCGCAGCGCTGGGCCTGCCGCGCGGTCGGCAGGTACGCCGCATCATCCTGCCGCAGGCGATGCGTTCGATCCTGCCGGCGGCGTTCAATGATGTGATCGGGCTGGCCAAGAGCACCTCGGTGGTCTACGTGCTGGCGCTGCCGGAGCTGTTCTACACCGTGCAGGTGATCTACCGCCGCAACCTGGAGGTGGTGCCGCTGCTGATGGTGGCCACGGTCTGGTACCTGGTGATCCTGACGGTGCTGTCGCTGCTGCAACGGCGGGTGGAGCAGCGTTTCGCCCGCGGCCAGCTGCAGCATGAGCGCAACGTGTCGCGGGTACCGTCGACGCCACCGCGTCCCGTAGCGCCGCCCAGCGCACGCGTACCCAGCCGCGCGGCCTTTGCCGTGCCGATCGAGGCGGGGACGGGCGCTGCCGTTTCATTGCAGGGTGTGGGCAAGGCCTTCGGCGAGCAGACGGTGCTGGATGACGTGCACCTGGAACTGAAGGCGGGCAGCGTGACCGTGCTGATCGGTCCGTCCGGTGCCGGCAAGTCCACGCTGCTGCGGCTGATCAATCATCTTGAACGCGCTGACAGTGGCTTCGTCACCGTGGGCGGCCAGCTGATTGGCTACCGCCGCGACGGCGACACCCTGTACGAGCTGCCGGAAGGCGAGATCCGCCGTCGCCGCGCCGAAGTCGGCATGGTGTTCCAGGGCTTCAACCTGTTCCCGCACATGACCGCGCTGGAGAACATCATCGAAGCGCCCATCGCGGTACGCGGCATTTCGCGGGCACAGGCCGAGCAGCAGGCGCGCACGCTGCTGGAGCGCGTAGGGTTGGCCGACAAGGCCGATGCCTTCCCGCGCCAGCTGTCCGGAGGCCAACAGCAGCGCGTGGCCATTGCCCGCGCGCTGGCCCTGCAGCCGAAGGTGCTGCTGTTCGACGAGCCGACCTCCGCGCTGGACCCGGAGCTGGTGTCCGAAGTGCTGAGCGTGATCGAGGAGCTGGCCAGTTCCGGCACCACGCTGGTGATCGTCACCCACGAACTGGGCTTCGCCCGCCGCGTGGCCGACCACGTGGTGATGATGGACCAGGGCCGGGTGATCGAGCAGGGCACGCCGGACGCGCTGTTTGAACACCCGCGCCAGCAACGCACCGCCGATTTCCTGGCCAAGACCCTGTAACCCCTTCCGAGAAACCCCATGAGCCCAGCATCGCAGCGACGTCCCGCACGCAGCACCCTGTTGATTGTCGGTGTGCTGGTCATCGGCATCGCCGGCATCGTCTACTCGCGCGTACGCCAGGGCCCCGATGGCGTGCCCGTTGCGGCGACATCACTTGCAGCCAGCAACGCGGAGATACTGAAGGGCACGCCCGATCCGAAGGCACAAGCGCTGATTCCGGCCGGCTACCGTTTCGTCACACCGGGTGCGTTCACCATCGCTACCCATCCCGGCCAGCTGCCGTTGGCGGACTACGGTGCCGACAGCAAGGAAGTGGTGGGCGTGGAGCCCGATATCGCACGATTGATCGCAGACGGCCTCGGCCTGAAGCTGGTGGTGGTGCCGGTGGCCTGGGCCGACTGGCCGCTGGGGCTGGAATCGGGCAAGTACGATGCGGTGCTGTCGAACGTGACGGTCACTGAAGAGCGCAAGAAGAAGTTCGATTTCTCCAGCTACCGTTTCGACCTGCTGGGTATCTACACCCGCACCGACGGGCCGATCCAGAAGATCGCCACGCCCGCCGACGTGGCCGGGCTGAAAGTGGTCGTGGGCGCGAGCACCAACCAGGACCAGATCCTGCGCCAATGGGACAAGCAGAACATCGCCGCAGGCCTGAAACCGGTGGAGTACCAGTACTTCGATGACGCGGTGATCGGGCGGCTGGCAGTGATCACCGGTCGCGCGGATGTGTCGTTCGAGCCGAATGCCACCGGCGCCTATTCGGCACGTGATGGCAAGGTGCGCCGGGTCGGCCTGTTCCCGGGCGGCTGGCCGGATGCGGCGGCGATCTCGGTGACCACCCGCAAGGGTAGCGGCCTGGCCGACGCGGTGACCCAGGCACTGAACACCCAGATCAGCAGCGGCACCTACGCGAAGGTGCTGGCGCGCTGGAACGTGGCCGAAGAGGCGGTGCCGCAGTCGCAGACCAATCCGCCGGGGTTGCCGGGGTTTTGATGCAGGCGTGCCAACCAACGGTTGGCACCCACCGGAATGCCAGGCGGGGCACGCCGCCCAAGGTCGGCCTCTACCGGAGTCAGGACTGCCAATCGATGTGTTGCGGGCGGGCGCCTCGATTGCCGTGGAAGAAGCGGATCGCAGCGAAGCACGCCTCGATGTCGATGCACCATGCCAGCGGATAGCCATCCACCTGACCGTTGTCGAGCCGGAAATAGGCGTTGCCGGCGCGGTGTTCGTTTCCACAGGAATGGAAGCCGTCGTCGCCGGGCTCGCGCAGGTACATCAGCCACGCGTGCTCCGCATTGCGCAGCATGCACAGCGATGGGCCGTCGGGCACCGATGCCCACAGCTCGAGCTGGGGCATGGATGCGGCCAGCGCCAGTGCACTGGCCAGCTGTTGGTCAGTGGCGGCGGCAACCGGGCCGCCATTGAGTAGAAGTTCGATCACTTCGGTTCCTGCAGGGGCGTCATTACCAGCGTGCCTCAAGCATACGGAACGGGCCATCGAGCAACACCCCGTCCTTGTCGAAGTTCTGTACCGATCGCCCGTCGACACGCACGTCCTTTGGTACGGTGCGGCTCGGCCACCAGACACGTACCGGCGTGCCCTTGCGCAGTCCTTTGCCGAGCGAGACCTGCAGCGTTCCATCGCGTTGGTGCGCCTGCATCTGCAGGGTGCCGTAGGCAGTGGGCAGGCGGTCCACGGCCAGGCCTTCACCGGCCACCCAGGAAGGCGGCGTACCCGGCAGCAGCGACAGCGCATCGTCGTCCTCGCGCATCAGCATGCCGAACAGGGTGCGACCGTACTCGGCGCCGATCCAGGTGTGCGGCATGTCGCCCAGGTAGCGCGGGAAGCGCAGCCGCGAATGCACGACCTCGGCCAGCACCTGCCACTCCAGCGGCCTGCGATCGTGCAGCAGGCCCTGCAGCAGCTCATCGGCCGCTTCAGGCTGGCCGAGATGCACGTAGCTCAGCACGTTGCGGATTTCATACGGCGTGTAGGCATACAGCGCACCGGGCTGGTTGCGCTTGCGCACATCGTCCAGGTAACGGGCGAAGGTGGTGCGCAGGGCCTCGGCGGGCAGCACGCTCTGTGCGCCGGTCGGGTCCAGTGCGATCGACACACCGGTCGGGTCGCCATCGCCGAGGTCGGCCGATGACGGAATGAAGTCGATGCCCTTCCATGCCATCGTTGCGCGGATCGAGGCATGCAGGGCGTCATACAACGCCTTGTACTGTTCGCGTGCCCACTTCGCGGTTTCGTGGTCGCCCAGTGATTCGGCCAGCCACGCACCGTCATGCCAGCCCTTCAGGCCCCAGTAGTCGTCCCAGTAGCTGTGGGTGGGCGAGGGGTAGCCCTCGTGGCTGATGGACGGTGCAAGAATGCCGGCGAAGCGCTCCGGTGCGGGCTGGTCGGCCATGTAGCCCGGCACCAGCGTGCGTTCGCGCAGTTCCTGCAGAAAGCGCAGTGCGGCCTTCACCTTGGGCAGATAGGTACGCACGCTTTCCGGCCCGCCATCCAGCCGTGCAACGTCGGCCACCAGGGTGACGTACTGGCCTTGGCTGTCGTACTCGATGTCCGAGCCGAAGCCGGTATTGACGCTGCCATCGTCGTTGAGGATGGGCGACACCAGGCCATTGGCATGCACGCCATGTTCGCTGTACCAGGCCAGGTAGTCGCGCGCGACCTTGGCTTCGCCCATGCGCAGCAGCACGGCCGAGGTGGCCATGCCGTCGCGGATGAAGGAGCGGTTGTAGTTGCGTGGGCCGGGCTGCATCGCCGGGCCGGTCTGGTTGATCAGCATGTACGCGGCCTGCGCGCGCAGCATGTCCACCAGCGACGGGTCGGGCAGGCGCAGGCCGACCTGGCCCAGGCGTGCCTGCCAATCGGCGGAGGCGCGGCTGGCCAGCGTGTCGAAGGCCTTGTCGCCATCGCGCGGCAGCGAGGCGAGGTCGAGGGCCGCTGCCTGCGGCAGCACGCCATTGGCATCGGCGGTGGCGGTACCGAGCGGGAAGGCCACCACCACCGCATCGCTGGCACCGGGTGCCAGGCTGACGCGATAGCTCAACGCCGCCGCTGCCAGGCCTGCGGCATCGCTTGCCTGTTGTGCCGCAGGCAGTTGCCCGCTGGCGATGGCCGACGTGATCTCGGTGTCGCCTTCGTTGCCGAAGGGCGCGGCGCCGGCGGCATCCACCGCAGTGAGTGACTGCAGCAGGGTACGGCCATTGACGCGCACGGCGTTGCCTGCAACGGCCACTTCGCGGATCGGCGACAGCCCGCCGTTCTGCCACGGCGGGTTCATCTGCATCGGTCGCACCGCGAGGGTCAGCGTGCCTTCGATCGCCGTGCTGCCGGTGTTGCGCAGGCGATGGCGCACGAAGGTGACCGGTTGCCCGTCGCGCTCGATGGCGAACGCCTCGCTGCGCAGTTCCAGCCCCGGTTGCGGTGACCAGGTGGCTGATGGCATCGGTTTCCAGCCATCGCGAAGGGCGTGCTGCACGGGGTGTTCGGCGGCACCGGCCGCGCGGCCATCGGCATTGCGCCAGATCGGCTGCACCAGCGGTGCGCCCTTGTAGGCCTCGATGTTGCCGTATTCGTCGAAGATCGATTTCTGCCGGCCCGCGTGCACACCCACTGCGGTCCAGTAGGTCTGCTGCATGTGCAGCGACGCGGGGAACAAGGCGCGCTGCGCGCCGCTGGCGGCGATCTGGTAGCGCTTCATCGGCGTCATCACCGCCTTTGGGCCGAGCAGGCGGAGACGTTTGATCTGCGGTGTATCGCCGTCCACGGTCAGTCGCAGCGCCTGCAGGTCGAGTGGCGCGTCGGCCGCCAGCCAGCTCTGCTGCCGGGTCGCCGCCTGCGCATCGCGCGCCAGTTCGTGCCAGCGGCCTTGCGCATCCTGTGCCTGCAGGCGTGCAGCGCCATGCACGTTGGCCCAGTCCACCGCCAGCCCGGTGCTGGGCTGTGCACGGGGCAGGGTGATGTCGAGCGTATGCACGCCGGCTTTGCCCGCGGGGATGGCAACCGAGCCGCCACCCTGCCACAGCGCCGCGGACTGGGCGGCATCCAGCCCGGTCACGCGTGCAGTGAGCGCGACATCGAGCGGTTCCATTTCGAAGATGGAGACGCCCCAGTCGGAGGTGCGCTGCGGGCTGGCCAGGCGCAGATAGCGGGCCTGGCGCGGTGCGAAATACAGGGTCTCGATGCCGCCCAGCGAATCGCCCATGACATAGGCGGTCCGCCACTGCTTGCCATCGAGCGAGGTCTGCAGTGAATAGCCTTCGGGGTTGGAGACATCCCAGGTGAGACGGGCACCGGCCAGCATGGCCGGTTTGCCGAGATCGATCTGGAACCAGTGGCCGGGACTGAACGCTCCACCGGTCACCGTCTTCGGATCGTTGTCGATCAGGTGGCGGATCGCCATCGCCGGAACCTGCTGCGATGACGCGCTGGCCTGCCATTGCGCGCGCGGTGGCAGGTTCTGTGCGGTGGCGGTGGCGGCCAGTGAGAGGCCGAGCAGCAGGGCTGCGGCAAGGCGCCGGTTCGGCAGGCGGGGAGCGGTCCAGCGATCAGCGCACAACGTCATTGCGAAGGCCTCACATCAGCAGGGCCCGGGAACGGGCGGGCCTACGCTAGCAAGGGATGTAACCGGTTACATGACGCGTCGCAATATTTCCCGGACACGCTCCAGCCCGACGTTTCATGAATGCGCGCAGATCCGCTCGCGCAACCACCGATGTGCGGGATCGCGATGCATGCGCTCATGCCAGAGCATCACCATCTCGAACCCCGGCACATCGAGGGGTGCTTCGACGGCCTTCAAGGCCGGGTCCTGCGCGACCAGGCGCGAGGGCATCATCGCCACCAGATCCGTGCGCAGCAGCACGCTGCGCAGGAACAGGAAGTGCGGCACCGAAAGCACCACGTTGCGACGCGCGCCGATATGGGCCAAGGCGCTGTCGGTGCCGCCATGGAAGCCGCCGCCATCCGGTGACACGATCACATGGTCCAGCGCGCAGAACTGCTTCAGCGTCGGCCGTCGCTTCAGGCGTGGATGATCGCGGCGCCCGGCCAGTACGTAGCGCTCCTGGAACAACGGACGATGATGCAGGGACGGAGGTGCGTCGGAGGTGATGTGGAGCGCGAGATCGATCTCGCCGCGTTCGCTCTGCGCCACCATCTGCGCCGGTGCCAGGCTGACGACCGCAATGCGCGTGCCGGGTGCACGCTGGCGCAGGTCGGCCAACGCCGGCAGGACGATGGTGGTTTCGCCGAAGTCCGACGCCATGATCCGCCAGGTCTGAGTTGCCTGGGCGGGATCGAACGCCTGTACCGGCGCGACCGCGCGCTGCAGTGCAGCCAGTGCCTCGGCCAACGGTTCGCGCAGCCCATCGGCGCGTGCGGTGGCACGCATGCCGCGTGGGCCTGGCAGCAGCAGTGGATCATCGAACAGGTGGCGCAGGCGCGCCAGCTGCACGCTGACGGTGGGCTGGGCCAGATGCAGCCGCTCGGCGGCGCGGGTGACGTTCTGCTCTTCCAGCAAGGCCTGCAGGGTCACCAGCAGGTTAAGGTCGATGCGACGCAAGGTATTGTCCATGGCAATGCCGGGGATTGCAGGAATTCATTTCAACTATAGCGCGGCGGCGCCCAACATGGCCGGCATTACCTCCCTGGTACCACCATGAACGTCCTGCTTGTCTACGCCCATCCCGAACCGACCTCGCTCAACGGCACCCTGAAGACCTTCACGGTCGAGCGCCTGCAACGTGCCGGCCACACCGTGCAGGTGTCCGATCTGCACGCCATGCAATGGAAGGCGCAGATCGATGCCGACGATCACCCCGGGCGGGATGCTTCGGTGCCGTTCCACGCGTCACTGGATTCGCGAGAAGCCTTCAGGACCGGCCGCCAGAGCGCCGACATCGCCGCCGAGCAGGAAAAGCTGCGCTGGGCCGACGCGGTGATCCTGCAGTTCCCGCTCTGGTGGTTCTCGATGCCGGCCATCCTGAAGGGTTGGGTGGATCGCGTGTACGCCTATGGTTTTGCCTATGGCGTGGGCGAACATTCCGACCGGCATTGGGGCGACCGCTATGGCGAAGGCGCGATGTCCGGCAAGCGTGCGATGCTGGTGGTGACCACCGGCGGCTGGGAGTCGCATTACGGGCCGCGCGGTATCAATGGGCCGATCGACGATGTGCTGTTCCCGATCCAGCACGGCATCCTGTTCTATCCCGGCTTTGACGTGCTGCCGGCGCATGTGATCTACCGCAGCAGTCGTATCGATGAGGCGTCATTGCCTGCCGTGCTGGAGGGGTTGGGCGCGCGGCTGGATGGGCTGGCGAGCGATCCGGTGATTGCCTACCGGCGGCAGAACGCTGGGGATTATCTGATCCCGTCGCTGGAGCTGCGGCCGGAGTTGGCCGAGGGTGAGGCCGGGTTGCGAGTTCACCTCGAACCGTGAGTGGCGCATTCGCCTCTGGAAACGCGACGGAGATTCTGTAGGTTCGGCAGTCTGGCGGCGCTCGCGGTAGCCGCCCTTGCTGACTCAGGGAGACGCAGGTCCTTTGAACACGGAATTCAACTTCACCCTGAGATACCGCCTGCCCGATACCTCGGGTGATCCTGGCGTCCTCGAACGGCACCTGCTCGATGCTGGATGTGGAGATGCACTGCTGGGCGTAGGGAGCCCGGCAAGGCTGGCGCTGGAATTCTGTCGTGAGGCGAGCAGTGCCGCTGAGGCGATGCGCTCCGCGCTGGCAGACGTCCAGCGTGCCGTACCCGGTGCAGCGCTGATCGAAGTCAGTCCCGATCTGGTAGGGCTGACGGATGTCGCTGATCTGCTGGGCATGTCACGGCAGAACGTGCGCAAGTTGCTGCTTGCGCACCCGCAGACGTTTCCGGCACCGGTGCACGAGGGCAGCGCGTCGATCTGGCACCTGGCCGATATTCTTTCGTGGATGCAGGCGCGCGGCAGCCAGAAGGTCAGCAGCGAGCTGGCGGAGCTCGCTGCTGCGGCGCTTCAGATCAATGTGGCGAAGGAGCAGGAGCGGCTGATTAGCCATCCTGGCTGAGGGTCGCTGCGCGACAGGCCGTTACAGTTCCACCCGTTCCCACCAGCGCGTTCCCGCGGTCGGTGCCTGCATGTCCAATACCTCGCCCATCATCGGCGTGGCCACCGGCACGTTCTTTGCCGCAGCCAATGCGCTGATGCGTTCGAACGGCTGCTGCCACTCGTGCAGGGCCAGGTCGAAGGTGCCGTTGTGGATCGGCAGCAGCCACTTGCCGCGCAGGTCCAGGTGCGCCTGCAGGGTCTGTTCGGGCTGCATGTGCACGAACGCCCAGCGCTGATCGTAGGCGCCGGTTTCGATCATCGTCAGGTCGAACGGACCGTACTTCTCGCCGATGGCCTTGAAGCCATCGAAGTAGCCGGTGTCGCCGCTGAAGAAGATGCGGAAGTCGCCGTCCTGGATCACCCACGAGGCCCACAGGCTGCGATCGCTGTCACCCAGACCGCGGCCGGAAAAATGCTGGCCGGGCGTGGCGGTCAGGCGCAGACCCGCAGCTTCGGTGGACTGCCACCAGTCGAGCTGTTCAACCTTGGTCGCATCCACGCCCCAGGCAATCAGCTGGTCGCCCACACCCAGCGGCGCGATGAAGCGCGCGGTCTTGCCGGCCAGCTTCATCACGGCCGCGTGGTCGAGGTGGTCGTAGTGATTATGCGAGAGGATCACGCCGGCGATCGGCGGCAGTTCGTCGATGCTGATCGGCGGTGCATGGAAGCGCGCTGGGCCCATCCATTGCACCGGTGAGGCTCGTTCGGAGAACACCGGATCGGTCAGCCAGTACTGGCCGCGCAGCTTCAGCAGGATCGTCGAATGGCCGAGCCGGAACAGGCTGCGGTCAGGCGCTGCGTCCAGCGTGGCGCGGTCCAGCGCCTGCACCGGAATGGGGTGGTTGGGCACGGTGCCCTTGGGTTTGTTGAACAGGAAGGTCCACCAGATCTCCAGGCCGTCGCGCAGGCCCATCGCCGGCTTCGGCAGGGCGTTGCGGAACTTGCCTTCGCGGTACTGCGGCGAATCGGGGAAGTCGGGGAGGGACCAGGATTTGCAGAAGGTATAGGCGGTCACGGCGAGGATTCCGAGCAGGAGGACAAGGAGCAGGCGCTTCATGGGTGACGTCCGCAGGGTACACTGAACAGTGTAGTTTCCAGATTTCGGAAAGTACACTGCCGGGTGTAAAATAGGGGGATCCGTTCAGCTGTCTGGTCCCGCCATGTCCCGTGCCCCGCAACGCCTTACCGACCGCAAACGCGAGGCCATCGTCCGCGCGGCGGTGGAGGAGTTCCGTTCGGCCGGCTACGAGGCGACCAGCATGGATCGCATCGCGGCGGTGGCGGGTGTCTCCAAGCGCACCGTCTACAACCACTTCCCGAGCAAGGAAGAACTGTTCGCGCTGATCCTGGAAGAGCTGTGGCACAGCAGCGTGGCCAGCGTCGAGTTGCCTTACCGCGCAGACCAGCCGCTGGAGGTGCAGCTGCTGCAGCTGCTGCGGCAGAAACTGGACCTGCTGGGTGATGCCAACTTCATCGATCTGGCGCGGGTGGCGATGGCCGAGATCATCCATTCGCCCGAGCGTGCGCAGGCGATCGTCTGCCGCATGGGCGAGAAGGAGAGTGGCGTCAGCGCGTGGATCCGTGCGGCGATTGCCGATGGGCGGCTGCGCGAGGTCGATCCGGAATTTGCCGGCCATCAGCTGCAGGGGCTGGTGAAGAGCTTCGCGTTCTGGCCGCAGGTGACGATGGGCCAGGCGCCGCTGGCACCGGCCGAACGCACGCGCGTTGCGGAGTCGGCGGTGGCGATGTTCCTGGGCTTCTACGCGGTGTAAATCCGGGACTGCGCGATCAGTGCGCGCCCAGATGCCGGAGGTAGGCGCAGAACATGTCGGCCACCGCATCGGCATAGCTGCGTATCTGCGCTGCGGTGCGCGGTTCACTGGAAAATTCGCGGCCGGTGGCACCCAGCGTGGTGTCGATCAGATCAACCGCTAGCTGCCGGGTGGCCGCCGGGGCCTGCGGCAGCACCTCGGCGATGAACGCGAGCATCGCATCGTCGGTTTCGCTGCGCGCTTCCTGCGCTTCCGGCGCATCGCGGTACAGCGGCGCCGCATCGTTCAGTGCGCCGCGGGTCTGCGCTTCTTCGCATTCGGACTCGATGAACGCATGCACCAGCGTGCGCAGGCGCTGCAGGTGCGGTTGCCGCGCGTCCTGCAGGATGTCGCGCAGCATCGCGCCGGTCTGCTGCCACTCGTCGTGCTGCAGGCGGAACAGGATCGCTGCTTTGTTGGGGAAGTACTGGTACAGCGAGCCGACGCTGACGCCGGCGCGTTCGGCTACCCGCGCGGTGGTGAACCGGGGGGCACCCTCGTGCTTCAAAACCTGAGCAGCGGCTTCGAGGATGGCCGCGACCAGGTCGTTCGATCGTGACTGGCGAGGCTGTTTTCTCGAGGAAATCTGCGGGGGACGGCGTTCGGACATGGGGCTTTTCCAATGCGAATAGGCGGGACGGGGGATCGTCCGTATTCTTGATTGCGACGAATCATTCGCATTCTAACCCCGCCACCGAAAGGAACATCCGTCCATGTCCACCCTGATTTCCGCCCCGGTCGCGCCCCTGCTGGCGCGCCTGTTCACCGAAGCCGACAGCGCGCTCAGCCCGGGCCTGACCGCCGTTTCCGCCGAAGAGCGGCAGCGACTGCTCGGCAGCCGCACCGAATACCGGCGCCTGTACGGCGAGCTGCTGAAGGACCTGTGGCTGCCGGTATCGCCGCAAACCGGCAACCTGCTGTACCTGCTGGCGCGCAGCAGTGGCGCGCGCAGCATCGTCGAGTTCGGTACCTCGTTCGGCATCTCCAGCATCCATCTGGCCGCGGCGCTGCGTGACAACGGCGGTGGCCGGCTGATCACCACCGAGTTCGAGCCGGAGAAGGCGCGCCGCGCCGCCGCCCACCTGCGTGAAGCGGGCCTGGACGACCTGGTGGAGATCCGCGTGGGCGATGCGCTGGAGACGCTGGCGGTGGATCTGCCCGATACGATCGACCTGGTGCTGCTCGATGGTGCCAAGGTGCTGTACGACGATGTGCTGGACCTGCTGCAGGATCGTCTGCGCCCGGGCGCGCTGGTGGTGGCCGACAATGCCGACGACAGCCCGCGCTACCAGCAGCGCATGCGCTCGGGCAGCGCCGGCTATCTGTCGGTACCGTTCGCTGAGGATGTGGAACTGTCGATGCGCCTTGCCTGAAAGGCCCTCACGCCAGCTGCCGGAACTGTTCCGGCGGCAGGGCGTGTGCATACAGATAGCCCTGGCCGACATCCACTCCCAGCGCGCGCAGCAGGTGTTCCTGTGCCGTGGTTTCGGTGCCTTCGGCGACGACGACGGCGCCGCAGCGGTGCGCCACCTCCACGATGAAGCGGACGATGGACTGCGATTTGGCATCGGATAGCGTGGCGATCAGCGCCCGCTCGATCTTCACCTCGGCCACTGACAGCTGTGACAGCAGGATCAGCGTCGAATAGCCAGCGCCGAAGTCGTCCAGTGACAGGCTCATGCCAGCGGCCAATAGAACGACGATGTTGGCGTCGACGACGTCGCGCTCGACGATCTCGGTCCACTCAACGATTTCCAGCCGCAACATCGCGCCGGGTATGCGCTGCTGCTCCAGCAAGCTGCACAGGCGCGCGCCGAAGCCGGGTTGGCGCAGCGATTCGGCGGACACGTTCACCGCGATCGTCAGCGTGTGCCCGTCATCCCTGCAGCGGCCAAGGAAGGCGGTGGCCGCCTGCAGCGTGGCCCATTCCAGTTCGGCCAGGCGACCGCGGCGGCGCAGCAGCGAAACCACCCGCATCGGCGCAATCAGGTGACCGTCGCCATCGCGCATCCGCAACAGCGCTTCGGCGCCGACCAGGTGGCGGTCATGCAGGCGGAACTTCGGCTGGTAGTACAGCGGTGCGTCGGCGTGCTGCAGCCAGTGGTCCAGTGCGGTCTCGATCAGTGCATCCACTTCGCTGTCGCGCTGGATCGGATCGTCGAAGAACACCACGCCGGAGTCGATCGTGTTCAAGGCCAGGGTGACGGCGCGGAACGGGATGGAGCTGTCGTCCTGCGTGGGTGGCTGCAACTCGACCACTGCGCAGCGGAACACCGGGCGGAAGCCCGGCCAGTCATCGCCGATCACCGTGGACAACCGGTCGGCCAGCGCAGGCAGTTCGGTATCCGCGCGCAGATCGGCAAGGCTGGCGTCCAGCAGCAGGATCGCCAGCGCGCTGTCACCGAACTGATAGACCTCCATCGTGCCGGTCGGCCTTGCGTGCAGCAGGGTGCGATGCACGGCTTCGGCGTTGTGCCGGTTCCACACGCCACTGTCATTCAGCGGGCCATAGCGCAGCAGCAGGTCCTGCAGGTTGCCCATCTCGGTCACGATCAGGCACGCATTGCCATGGTCTTCGCTGCTGCGCCAGTGGCGTTGCAGGCGCTCGTCGAGGGCGCGCAGGTTGGGCAGGCCGCTGACCGGATCGATGTGCATCCATGCATGTTCGCGTTGGCGCTGGGCATCGATCTGCGCGTCGTTGTAGACCAGTGCGAATACCGCCGCCAGCACCAGCAGTGACACCGGCAGGGCAAGCAGCCGCTGGGTGGCCAGTTCCAGCAGGGGCAGCTGCGCGCTGCCGATGATCGCCACGCCCAGCGCCAGGCCAAGCAGGGTCACCGCGATGCGCACCCCCCAGGCCTGCAGGATCAGCCGTAGCGACAGGTGGGTGAGCATGCGCGGGTACATCCACCCACGCAGCCAGATGCCTGCAAGTACCTGCAGCGCCGATTCCAGGCTGACGGGCAGGAAGTACTGGGCGCCGGAGAACTGGTAGCGCGCCAGCAGGCTGGCCAGCAGGCAGGTCACGCCGCCGCGCCAGCCACCCAGCAGGCCGCTGATCAGCAGGATGTCGATGCCGAGGTTGAGCTTGACCACGCCTTGCGCGTAGCCGGCCACGAACCAGGAATTGAACAGATGGATCAGGCCGAGAATCACGCCGATGTAGACGCGGCGCCCTTCGATGGCTTCACCGCGGCGGCGGGTGGCGATCAGGAACACGCCGATCATGCCGATCACTGCGGTTGCCTGCAGCAGGTACAGCGGCAGGCTGGGCAGGGCGCTGTCCAGGATCCGGGTCGAAACCCGTGATAGCGCATCCATAGCCATAGCCGGTCCTGTGTGCGGCCAACTGCCAGTAGCCGCAGGGTAAACCACGGCCGCGTCTGCGGCCAAACCGGGGATGCCAGGGTGCGCTGGGTGCTAGTAACGCGGATCGGCGATCGCGGGCAGCACCAGCTCGCGGACGAAACTGGAGGGCGACAGCTGCAGCAGGGCGCGCACCATCGCCACCACGTCGTGCACCGGCACGTACTCGCCATTACCGCGTGCGGTCGCCTGCTGCAGTGGCACCGACAGTGCATCGTCGGTATTGAGGTAGCCCAGCTGCAGCGTCGTCACGGCCAGCCGCTGCTGGCGGTAGCCTTCGCGCAGGGCATCGGCGATGCCGTTGAGGGCGAACTTGGACGCGCCAAAGGCCACCTCAGGGCGGCCACTGCGCGGCAGCGCCGAGGTCGAGCCGGTCAACACCAGCTGCGGGCGGCGTCCGCCGAGCACGCGCGGCAGCAGCTGCTTGAGCAGCAGCAGGGTGGCGGTGATGTTGACGTCCACCAGCTGCGCCAGTGCGCTGTCACGTTCGTTGAGGAAATCGTAGTCGTCACTGAATGCGGTCTCCTCCCAGATGCCGAGATTGTGGATGAGCACATCGAGATCCGGCGGCGCCTGTGCTGCGATGCTGGCCGCCGCACGTGCCGGCTGGCTCAGGTCCGCCTCGATCCACTGCAGGTCGACGCCCTCGCTGCAGTCCAGCTGCGTGGGGCGTGTGCGCGACACGCCGATGACGGTATCGCCGGGCTGGCAGAGGCCCTCCACGAAGGCGCGGCCGAGGCCTTTGCTGGCGCCGATGACCATGAGTTTCATGCGATGTCCTTTGCTGTGAGGTGTCCGCTTCGGGGAGAATCCAGGATGTGACCGGGATCGGAGCGGTGGAGATGGAGGCAGGATCGAGCGATGGCGGTGTCATGCCCTTGCCGTCGCAGTGGCGCAGCTCGCTGCGCAATGCGGAGATCGAGATGCAGTGCATCGGCGTATCGCGCGCGGATGTGGCACGCGTGCGACGTCCGGGGCTGCTGGATGCGTTCCTGAAATCGGAAGTGATCGATGCCTTCAGCGAGCTGGAGGGCGAGATCCTGCGTCTGCGCTGGCTGCGGGCGCAGGGACAGCCGGTGCCAACGGTGCTGGATACGGCGGAGGAGGGCGGTCGCCGCTGGCTGCTGATGAGCGCGTTGCCCGGCCATGACCTGGCATCGTCGCCGACGCTGGAACCGGCCCAGGTGGTCGTGCTGCTGGCTGACGCGCTGCGCGCCCTGCATGCGCTGCCAGTCGCCGCGTGTCCGTTCGATCATCGCCTCGCATCGCGCTTGCCTGCGGTGGCCGCGCGCGTGGCGGCGGGGCAGATCGATGCGGATGATTTCGACGACGAACGCCTTGGCCAGAGCGCGGAGCAGGTCTATGCCGAACTGCTGGCAACCCGTCCGGCGGATGAGGATCTGGTGGTAGCGCACGGCGATGCGTGCCTGCCGAATCTGCTGGCGGTCGACGGCCGCTTCAGCGGCTTCATCGATTGTGGCCGGCTGGGCGTGGCTGATCGTTGCCAGGACCTGGCGTTGGCCGCGCGCAGCCTGGTCCACAACTACGGCGACACCCGTTGGGTCGCACCGCTGCTGGCCCGTTATGGCATGCGCGCCGATGAGGATCGACTGGCGTTCTACCGGCTGCTGGACGAATTTTTCTAGGGGCATGCCAGGTCTACAGGCGCTGCAGGGCGCGGCAGGATCGCTCCTCAACTGCGGTTGAGGTCAAGCGCGGCGGCCTGAACGGCGACTGGCCGGAGGCTTTGGCTGCTCTGTTAAATGGACGAACGTTCGTTCATTGTTTGCCGCATGAATCGAACCGACCGCAATGAGCAGCGTGCATCGCAGATCCTGCAGGCTGCCCTGCAGTGTTTTCTGGCCAAGGGCTTCCACCAGACCAGCATGCGCGACATCGCGCAGGCGGCGGGCGTCAGCCTGGGCAATCTCTACAACCACTTTCCCGGCAAGGAGGCGCTGATCCTGGCCACGGCCGAAGCCGAGCAGGATGAGCTGCAGCCCCTGTTGCAACTGTTGACGGACTGCAACGGCGAACGGGCGCAGGTGCAGGGATTCCTGAAGGATTTCCACGCCTTGTGCCGGCAGCCGGAATGGGCGCTGCTGAGTGTGGAAGTGCTGGCCGAGAGCGCGCGCAATCCGCCGGTGGCGGCGGCATTCGCGGGCAACCGCGCGCAGTTGCAGCGGGGGCTGGCCGAGGCCCTGCAGCAGGTCGCAAGGCGTGAGCGTCGACGCCCGGCACTGATGGCGGCGCTGCAGGCGCAGGTATTGCTGGATGCGATCGAAAGCGATGCGCTGCGGCAGGGGTTGGGCGAGGCGCGCGCTGCGGATGCCGACGTGCTTGATCCTGGCCTGCTGGCGGCGCTGCTCGGAGGCCGTTCGTGAGCAGTGACGATCGACGGTTGCATGGGCTGGACCTCGCGCGCTATCTCGCGCTGGCCGGCATGGTGCTGGTCAACTTCCGTCTGGCGATGGCCGTCGAGGCCGACGGTGGCGGGCTGCTTGCTGGATTTTTCCATCTGCTGGAAGGCAAGGCCTCGGCCACCTTCGTGACGCTGGCCGGGCTGGGGTTGGTGCTGGCCACGCAGCGGCAAGCGTGGTGGCAGGCGAGCATGCAGACCTGGCGACGGGCCGTGTTCCTGGCCGTACTCGGCCTGCTCAACCTGACCGTGTTTCCCGCCGACATCCTGCACTACTACGCGGTGTACTTCGCGGTGGCGGTGCTGTGGCTGCGCGCATCGCCCCGCGTTCTGCTGGGCAGCATGGCTGCCTTGGCGTTGGTCTCGTTCTGGGCCCTGCTGCGCTGGGACTACAGCCAGGGCTGGAACTGGCAGACGCTGGCTTACGAAGGTCTATGGCAATGGCCGGGTGCGATGCGCAACCTGCTGTTCAACGGTTTCCATCCCGTGCTGCCGTGGCTGTGCTTCTTCCTGCTGGGCATGCTGCTGGCGCGGCTGCCGCTGTCGCAGCCACGGGTGCAGCGCGCCCTGCTGTTGCTCGGTCTGTTGTTGATGGGCGCCGGCCAGGCGTTGCAGCAATGGGGCCACGGCACGGTGTGGCAGCTGTGGCTGGCGACGCAGCCGATGCCGCCCGGTCCGGCGTATCTGCTGACCGGCGCAGGTGCGGCGTGTGCATTGATCGCCGCGTGCCTGTGGTTGGTGCGGCTGCATCCCGGTGATTGGCTGGAGCCGTTCACCGCAGCCGGACGGATGACGCTGAGCCTGTACGTGGCGCACATCCTGATTGGCATGGGCGTGCTGGAATCGCTCGGTCTGCTGGATGGAAGCGCCAGCCTATCGTGGGTGTTGATGGCCGCGTTGCTGTTCGTGATGCTGGCTACCGCAGCAGCGTGGTTGTGGTCATGGCAGTTCGCGCGCGGTCCGTTGGAAGCGGTGATGCGACGCGTCGCTGGCTAGTTATTTCGTCGCAGGACACCGATGTTGTGACCCGTTAGTCTGTGCGGATGCAGGGTCATCTGCGATAGTAGGTGTCGTCACCAGAGCACGCCTGCCTCCATGTCATTCGCTTCGGCGCAGCAGATCGTTGAGGTCCTGCAGCAGTCCTACGACATCAACGCGACGGCGGTGGTGCCGCGTCCGGTGGGCGCCGACGCCAACGCGTGCGTGTTCCGCATCGACGCCCGTCATGACCACTGGTGGTTGAAGTGCCGCAACTTTCAGGTTGCGCCAGCGGTCTGGGACAGCCTGCACTGGCTGCGCGGCACATTGGGCATCGAAGAGATCGTGGCGCCCTGGCCGGCATTGGCCGGCGGTGCCTCGGTGCAGCGCTGGGGCCTGCAGTTCACGTTGTTCCCCTATATCGAAGGGCAGTCGGGCTTCGAGGCACCGCTGAGCCGTGCGCAATGGCGCCGGCTGGGCGAGGTGCTGCGGCGCCTGCATGAGGCCGAGATTCCGCCGGCACTGCGCCAGGCATTGCCGACGCTGCGGCTTGAAACCGCGGCGGTCGATACGGTGGGTGCGTGGTTGCAGGATCCTTCGACGCTGGCGCAGGCGCAGGATCGATCCGGCAATGCGTTCCTGGCGCTGTGGCAGCAGCAGCGGCCGCGCATCGCCGAACTTCACCAGCGTGCTGAAGCACTGCGTCGTGCGTTGCAGGACGAAGCACCCGCACTTTGTCTGTGCCACACCGATCTGCACGCCGGCAATCTGCTGATGGGGCAGGACGACGCGCTGCACCTGATCGACTGGGACGGCCTGGCGCTGGCCCCGCGCGAGCGCGACCTGATGTTTGTTGGCGCTGCGGTGGGTGGCCGCTGGGGGCGTGAGCATCCGCTGGGCTTCGCCGAGGGATATGGCGACGACCTCGGCGATCCGCGCTGGATCGCATGGTATCGGCACTGGCGCATGCTGCAGGACCTGATCGAATTCGAGCAGATGCTGCTGGGCCCCGGCGCGGCGCAGCGCTCGCTGCAGCAGCACCGGCAGTCACTGCATTACCTGGGCGAGCAGTTCGCGCCGGGCAATGTATTCGATGCGGCCGAGCGCGCGTATCGGGTGCTGTAGGGGTTACGGCCGGGCTGCGCCCGGCACCTGCAGAGGCCGAAGCCGAAGCAACAGCAACTGCCGAAGCAACAGCAACCGCGGGCATTCCGTGGGAGGGCGGGGTGGGTCCGGTTGCGGGGGACGCCGTAAATACGTCCCTGTAGGCTTGGCCGCGGCATCCATGCCGCGGACACCCCCGCAACC
>NZ_JBHZOP010000151.1:0-3907 GCF_042787595.1 Stenotrophomonas sp. YIM B13575
GTGGGTGTCGACCTTGGTCGACACGCTGCGCCCTGGTAGGTGTCGACCTTGGTCGACACTGCCGGCCAGCGGCCGGCACCGCTCTGCTAGCGCCGGGCCATGCCCGGCGGCTTTCCGACCAGACACTTTCGATTCCGGATGCAGCCCGCGCTGCGCGCTCGCCGGGCATGGCCCGGCGCTACCTCCAGCTCAGGGCTTGGCCTTCTCCGGCAGGCGGTACAGCTCTTTTTCGTAGGCCAGCGTGCCCCACATCGCGTAGGCATGTGCGCGCCGCGCCAGTTCCGGCCGCAGCGGCTGCGGCTGCAGCTGGTCGCTGGCCGGGTCGTAGCGGAAGCCCTGCGCGGGCTTGTCCGGCTGCAGGATGGCCACGTCGTTGCCCTCCATCCACGCCAGGTTGCGGTCGTACTGCATCAGCGCGCGTCCCGGCTGCAGCCGCTGCAGGTCGGTCAGGTCCTGCCCCACCGTCGGGGTGGGATCGGTAATGCCCAGCAGTGACAACAGCGTCGGCGGCAGATCGATCTGGCTGACGATGCGGGTATCGCGGCGCGCCTCGATGCCGCCGCCGAGAATCAACCCGGGAATATGGAAGTTGCCGATCGGCACCATGTTCTTGCCGAACACCCGCGAATCATGGTCGGCCACCACCAGGAACACGGTGTCCTCCCAGTACGGTGAGGCCATCGCCTTGCGGAAGAACTCGCCCAGCGCATGGTCGGCGTATTTGGCGGCGTTGTCGCGGGTCTGGTTCGGCTGCTCGTACAGGTCGATGCGGCCATCCGGGAACTCGAACGGATCGTGGTTGCTGGAGGTGAACACCAGGCCGAAGAACGGCGTGCCCTGTGCTTTCAGCTGCCGGAACTGCTGGTCGGCCTGGCCGAACAGGTCTTCATCCGACGCACCCCAGGAGCCGACAAATGCCGGCTTGCGGTAATCCTTGCGGTCCACGATGCGGGTGAAGCCGTTGGCGAGGAAGAACTCGCGCATGTTGTCGAAGTGGCTTTCGCCGCCGTAATAGAAGCCGGTGTCGTAGCCATGCCGTCCAAGCACATCGGCCAGGGTGAAGAAGCGCTGGCGACTGGCGGGCAGCTTGACCACCGATTCGGCCGGGGTCGGCGGGAACCCGGTCAGTACCGCCTCGATGCCGCGTACCGAACGCGTGCCGGTCGCATACAGACGCTCGAACGCCCAGCCCTGCCTGCTCAGGCGGTCGTAATTGGGCGACAACGGCCGCCCGCCAAGACTGCCGATGAACTGCGCGCCCAGGCTTTCTTCCAGCACGATCACCAGATTGCGCGGCTTGCCCTGGTACTGCGGCGGACGCAGCGCCAGGCTCGGCAATGCGTCGGAGACATACGCCGATGCCGGCAGGCCGCTGCTGGCGCGCAGTTCGCCGACCACCTCGGCCAGCGGCAGGTCACCGTAGACGCGCGAGGTTTCGCTGCGGGTCGCCAGTTGCCGCGCGGCATAGCCGACGGTGTACAGCGAATTCAGCGGCAAGGCGTTGATGGTCGGGTCGGTCGAGAACGCCACCAGTGCCGGATTCAAGGGCCGATGACCCAGGCTGGAACGCACGCCCAGCGCCGCCAGCAGCAGCACCAGGAACGCCAACGGCAGCCGCCACAGCCATCCGGCTTCGACTGTGGCCATCGGGCTGTTGCCGACCCAGCGCCGCGACCCGCGAAGCAATGCCCAGAACAGCACGATCACCGCGGCCACTTCGATCACCACGGCCAGCAGATGGCCGCGCAGCAGGGTCATCCCGACTTCTTCGGGATAGATCAGATATTCCAGGAACAGGCGATTGGGGCGCAGGCCGTACTCGGCCATGAAACTCGGCGTGGCCAGCTCCATGAACGCCAGCAGCACGCTCGCCAGGATCAGCCACCACCGCAGCAGATGGCGCCACGCGCGGCCCATGCGCCCTTCCAGCGGCAACAGCAGCGCCAGCACCGCCGGGATGCCGTACAGCAGGCACAGGGTGGACACATCCACCCGCAGGCCCTGCAGCAGCACCGTGGCCCAGCCGTCGGCAGCACTGACCCGCGCGGCGTGCCACAGCGCCAATCCCAGTCGCGACAACGACAGGGCGACCAGGCCAAACAGGAAGAAGGCGGCAATCGGACACAGACGCCGGTACAGCGACACCCACACAGCTCGGAGCATGAAAGGAATCCAGAAATGGAGCAAAGGACACCCATGCCCCATCCTTGGCAGCGGGCCACACCGTACAACGTGCAACCCGACACAACCGCCAGCGCGGCAGGACCACCCGCCGGCACCGCCAACGCCCGCCGCAGCGTTGATCAGGCCGCGGCAGTGAGCGGCGACGGTTCCGCAACCGCCTGCGCTTCAATCCCTGCCGGGCATTCGAAGCGCGTCCAGCCGGCCTCGCACAATACACTGTGATGACAGTCGAGCGTTGACCGCCGGCGCGGTCCCCAGGTTCCCGCCACAACGCGTCGAGAGCGCCGCGCTAGCCTCGCCAGCGCTCCAGCACTGCCGCGCAATCGGCCAGATGCCAACAGGCCATGTCCGGCCACAGGTTGTCCGGGGCATTGACCAGCAGCGTGCGGCTGCCTGCCGCGCGGCCGCATTCCAGATCGAAGCGGTAATCGCCCACCATCACCACCTGCGACGGTTCCACCTGCCAGCGCCGCAGGAAGTACTGGAGCCCGGCGGGGGACGGCTTCGGCTCGGCCTCGTCACGGCCGATGATGGCGTCTTCGGCAAATACGTCACCCAGCCCGATGGCCTGCAGGGTGACCTGCGCCAGGCTGCGCACGTTGCGGGTCAGGATGCCCAGCCGGCAGCCGGCGCCCTGCAGCGCGCGCACCAGCGCCACCGCGCCCGTCGCCGGCTGCGACGCAGCGGCCAGCGCACGCTCGTGCGCCAGCAGCCAGGCATGCTTGGCGCGGGCCTCCGCGGCCGGCAACCCGGCCAGGTGAGTGAGGATGTCATCCTCCTGCGGGATCGCCAGTTCGCGCTTGATCCGCGCGAAATCATGCACTGCCACGGTCAGCGTGCCATCCATGTCGAACACCCAGTGGCGGATCGTCGACAGTGCCAGCGCAGCCACCCGTGCATCCATGGTCAATGCCACCACGCCGGCATGCGGCTGGCGTCCACGCCACCGGTTTCAAACACCGCCGTGCGGGTGCCACCGGCCTTGACCGGGAATTCGATGCGGATCGACTTGCCCTTGGCTGCCAGCTTCCACAGCGCCTTCTGGTCGGTGATGAACAGGGCGATCGCCTCGTCGGTCTTCGGCCGCCAGGCCGCCATGGAGATCGGCTTGCCATCGTCCACCGTGACCTTCACCGTGCACTGCGGGCAGCGGAAATCGCCGGCCTGCAGCACCAGGTAGGCATGACGCTTCCATTCAGGATGATCGCGGAACACCAGCTGCACCGGCTTGGCACCACTGCCATCCACGTCCACCCGTTCCTTGCTGAAGATCTGTGCCGACACCTGGTTGCCCTTGCTGCCGACCGGAATCTGGTTGTACTGCCACAGCGCCTGCATGCGGCGCAGGTCGCGCGCGGCATCGCCCTTGGCCTTGACCTCGTCGAAGCCGGCGGCGATGCGCTCGGCGGCGGCGGTGTCCTTGTACTGGTCCAGCAACGAGGCGCCATGCAGGCGCGCACGCTCCCAGTCCTGCGCGGCCACGGCCATGTCGTACTGCTTGGCCACGTCCTCGGCCTTGGCTTCCTTCTGCGCCTGCACGGCGGCAGCGGCGGCCTCCTGCGCCTTGCGTTCTTCCTCGGGGTTGCTGCAGGCGGCCAGGGCCAGGGTGCAGGCGGTGAGCAGGATCAGTCGTTTCATGGCGGAGGTCCTTCGTGTTTGCGCTTTTTTGTAGAGTCGAGCCATGCTCGACTGCTGTTGAAAAGCCCGTCGAGCATGGCTCGAC
>NZ_JBHZOP010000152.1:0-16482 GCF_042787595.1 Stenotrophomonas sp. YIM B13575
GTCCGGTTGCGGGGGCGTGAGCCGCATGGATGCGGCGACCGAGCTTACATGGACGTACTTGCAGCGTCCCCCGCAACCGGACCCACCCCGCCTCCCCACAGGAAGCCCGCTTCTGCTGTTGCTTCGGCCGTTGCCTCTGCGGGTGCAGGGCGCAGCCCTGCCGACAACCCCCCTTGAGCATTCCGCGCAGTGGTTTGAGCGCCGCACGCACGCGCAACACGGCACGCTGTGCGCACCGGGCCTGCCCATCACGCATCGAGAAGAACCGCCATGACCCTGCGCCACCTGCCGCTGCGCACCGCCCTGCTGCTGGCCCTGTCCTCCCTGCCGCTGGCCGCGCTGGCCGAGGCCACCTCGCCCGCTCCCACCCAGCAAGTGCCGGGCGTGCAGCACCAGCGCATCGGTGCACTGCAGGTCACCGCCCTGTTCGATGGCGTGGTCGCGCTCGGCCGGCAGGAAGTGGTCGATGTGCCGCCAACGCTGGTCAGCCGCCTGCTCGAAGGCCGCTACGTGCCCGAAGACAAGAAAGGCCTGCAGACCGCGATCAACGCCTTCCTGGTGCGCCAGGGCAAGCACCTGACCCTGGTCGATGCCGGCACCGCGCAGTGCTTCGGCCCTGACCAGGGCCAGGTGCTGGGCAACCTGCGTGCGGCGGGCGTGGACCCGGCCGAGATCGATGAGGTGCTGCTGACCCACGCCCATCCCGATCACCTGTGCGGCATCCTCGATGCACAGGGCAAGCCGGCCTATCCGAATGCGACGGTGTGGTTGTCCAAGGCCGATGCCCGCTACTGGCTCGACCCGGCCAGCGAAGCCACGGCGCCGCAAGGCGTGCGCTTCGCCTTCGCGCTGGCACGCAATGCGGTGGCGCCGTACCAGGCCGCCGGCCGCCTGCGCACCTTCCAGCCTGGCGACGCCCTGCCCGGCCACGCGGTGGCGATGGATACCCACGGCCACACGCCGGGGCACGTGTCCTATCGCTTCGACAGCCAGGGCCAGTCACTGCTGGTGTGGGGCGACGTGCTGCATTTCCATGCCGTGCAGTTCGCGCACCCGGAAGCGGCATTCGAGGCCGATTCGGACCGCAAGGCGGCTACGGCCAGCCGTCGCAGCGTGCTGCAGGAAGCCACCGCCAAGGGCTGGTGGGTCGCCGGCGCGCACCTGCCCTTCCCCGGCCTGGGTCACGTCCGCAGCGAGGGCAAGGCCTATGCGTGGATACCGGCGGAGTTCTCGCCGCTGAAATGACCCCGTGTAGAGCCGAGCCCGTGCTCGGCCATCAGGGTCTCGCCGCGCTACGCGCGGCAGCCGAGCGCGGGCTCGGCTCTACAGAAGTGTCGCCGGGCAAGGCCCGGCGCCCTGTTACTTATTCCAGCCCCAGCCAGCCGCCGATGATGCCGCGGGCTTCATCCACGCCGGTACGGGCGGCGCCGGAGAACACCTGCACGCTGACCGTATCGCCGAACGACGAATGCAGTTCCTTGCGTACCTTCTGCAGGGTCTGCATCTGCTGGCTGCGGCTCAGCTTGTCGGCCTTGGTCAGCAGCGCATGCGCCGGCAGGCCACGCTGCACGGCGTAGGCCAGCATCTGCCGGTCGTAGTCCTTCAGCGGATGGCGGATGTCCATCACCACCACCAGGCCCTTCAAGGCATCGCGGGTGCGGAAGTAGCGGTCGATGAAGGCCTGCCAGTGCGCCTGCAGGTCCAGCGGCACCTTGGCGTAGCCGTAACCGGGCAGATCGACCAGATGGGCGTCCGGGGTGACCTGGAAGAACACCAGCTGCTGGGTCCGGCCAGGGGTCTTGGAGACCCGGGCCAGGCTGTTCTGGCGGGTCAGCGCGTTGAGCGCGCTGGACTTGCCGGCGTTGGAGCGACCCGCAAAGGCCACTTCGGACCCTTCATCGGGCGGCAGCTGCCCCATGTTGTGGGCAGAGAGGTGGTATTGGGCGCGTTCGATGAGCAATGACATGCGCATAGGATCGCATGTTGCGGCGCCGCGCGCCCGGCCCGTGGGCCTCCCGCGGGAAAATGCTGCACTGCTGCGTTGACCGTGTACGGAAACGGCGTTGATAATCCGGGCGATGCCGGCCGCCGCCGCCCGGCCGGTCCATACGGAGCTTCAGCATGCGCCACGCTCGCGTTCTTGCCGTATCCGCCCTTGCTACTGCCGTTGTTGCCGCTGCTGCCTTCGCGCAGACCACGCTGACCCCGCTGCCCGACAACGGCCCGATCAGGACCGCCTCGCTTGAGGTGGATTTCAGCAAGACCACCTGGGGCGATGCCAAGGCCGGCCAGACCAAGGCCACTGCGTGTGCCGCCTGCCATGGTGCCGATGGCAATTCCACGGTGGAGATGTATCCCAGCATCGCCGGCCAGAGCGAGCGCTACGTCGCCCAGCAGATGGCCCTGATCGCCAACGGCCAGCGCAGTTCCGGCGCCGCCGTGGCGATGGTGCCCTTCGTGCAGAACCTCACCCCGCAGGACATGCGCGATATCGGTGCGTTCTTCGCCACCCAGAAGGCCAACGCCGGCATCGCCGACGACACGCTGGTGGCCGAAGGCCCGTACAAGGGCATGAAGTTCTACCAGATCGGCCAGCAGCTCTACCGCGGCGGCGACGCCCAGCGCGGGCTGCCGGCCTGCATGGCCTGTCACGGCCCCAGTGGCGCCGGCAACCCGGGTCCGGCCTACCCGCACATCGGCGGCCAGCACGCCAGCTATGTCGCCCGGCGCCTGCAGGAATACCAGGCCGGGCAGACCAACGAGACCGACAAGGCGCACTTCCAGATCATGGCCACGGTGGCGCAGAAGCTGACCGAGCAGGAGGTGCAGGCCCTTTCCAGCTACCTGCAGGGCCTGCACAACAAGGCCGACGACCTCGCCGCCGAAGGCGCTTCGACGCGACCGGCCGCCGCCCCCTGACCGCCACTGGTCGGCGCGGGTCGCCACGACGGCCCGCCGCTGCGGTATGTTTCCTTCACGCCGGCGGCTGCGCCGGCGTTGTCATTTTCAACGGAGATGCGTGTCGATGAGGTTGATTCCCCGCCTTCTGCTGTCCCTGCTGGTGCTGCTGCCGTTGGCGGCCTGCGCCGCCACCCCCGCCAACGCCCCGCTGGTCGAAGGCAAAGACTACGAGCGCATCGCCCAGCCTGGCCCGTTCCAGCCGCTGGCCGGCAAGATCGAAGTGGTCGAGGTGTTCGGCTACACCTGCCCGCACTGCGCCCATTTCGAACCGCAGCTGGCCGCGTGGGCCGCCAAACTGCCGGCCGACGTGCGCTTCACCCCGGTCCCGGCCGCCTTCGGCGGTGCCTGGGATGCCTGGGCCCTGGCCTACTACGCCGCCGACGAAGTGGGCGTAGCCAAGCGCAGCCACGCCGCCGTGTTCAAGGCCCTGCACGATGACGGCACGCTGCCGATGCAGAACGTCTCGGCCGATGAGCTCGCCAGCTTCTACAAGGCCTACGGCGTGACCCCGGAGCGCTACACGCAGGCCCTGCGCGGCGAAGCGGTACAGAAAAAGGTCGATGCCGCCCGTGCCTTCGCCCAGCGCACCCAGGTGCCGGGCACCCCGGCCATCATCATCAATGGCCAGTACCTGGTGCGTGGCAAGAGCTTCGACGACCAGCTGCGCATCGCCTCGGCGCTGATCGCCCAGGCCCGCGCTGCCCGCGGCCGCTGAACCAACTCACACCATCGACACGGCGCTGTCGCCGCCGCATGTCATCATTTCCCTCTGGCCGGTGCCTGACGCCGGCCCCACCTTTCCAGATGCTGGAGACGTTTCCATGAAGACCCGTTTCGCCGCCCTCGCCCTCGCAGCGCTGCTGCCGATCCTGGCCGCCTGCAAGGCCGACGACGGCACCACCAATACCTCCGCCCCGGCAGAACCGGCCGCGGCCCCGGCCAGCACCGAACCGGCCGCGCCGGCGGCAGGCAGCGAAGCCGCTGCACCGGCTGCCGAAGGTGACAAGACCGCCGCCAGCGCCGCCCCTGCCCCGACCACCGCCGCGCTGACCGGCCCGGCCCCGGTGGAAGGCGCCGATTACCAGCTGATCCCGAACGGCCAGCCGTTCCAGCCGGCGGCCGGCAAGGTCGAAGTGGTCGAGATCTTCGGTTACGTCTGCCCGGCCTGTGCCGCGTTCCAGCCGCTGGTCGGCCCGTGGAAGGCTGGCCTGCCGAGCGATGTGAACTTCGTCTACGTGCCGGCCATGTTCGGCGGCACCTGGGACAACTACGCCCGTGCCTTCTACGCCGCGCAGACCCTGGGCGTGCAGGAGAAGACCCACGAAGCGCTGTACTCGGCCATCCACTCGCAGAAGACCCTGAAGGGTGAGCGCGGTGCTGATTCGGTCGAAGACATCGCCAAGTTCTACGGTGCCTACGGCGTCGATCCGAAGCAGTTCGCCGCCACCATGGGCAGCTTCGCGGTCAATGCCAAGACCAACTCGGCCAAGCAGTTCGCCCAGCGCAGCCAGATCAGCGGCACGCCGTCGATCATCGTCAACGGCAAGTACCTGGTAAAGGGCAAGAGCTTCCCGGACATGCTGCGCATTGCCGACCACCTGATCGCCCGCGAACGCGGTGCGGCCCAGGCTCACTGATTAAAGAGACGTTTTCCCGGCCGTGACTTCCCCCACAACACGGACCCTGCGCTTGCTGACGGCCAACATCCAGGCCGGCTCGAGTACCCGCCGCTACAGCGACTATGTGACCCGCAGCTGGTCACATGCGCTGCCGGCGGGTCGCAAGCGCAGCAGCCTTGACGCGATTGCCACTCTGGCGCGCGGTCATGACATCGTCGGCCTGCAGGAGGCCGACCCCGGCAGCCTGCGCTCGGGCTTCACCAACCAGACCCATTACCTGGCCCAGCGCGCCGGCTTCAATTACTGGAGCCACCAGCCGAACCGGCGCATGGGCGGCGTCGCCTCCAGCGCCAACGGCCTGCTGAGCAAGCTGGAACCGGTGGAAGTGCAGGACCACGCCCTGCCCGGCCGTATCGGCGGGCGCGGCGTGCTGCTGGCCAAGTTCGGCGATGGTCGTGATGGCCTGGCGGTTGCGGTAGCGCATCTGTCGCTGGGCGCAGGTTCGCGGATGGCCCAGCTCGGTTTCATCGCCGAGCTGTTGTCCGACCATCCCAATGCGGTG
This sequence comes from Stenotrophomonas sp. YIM B13575, assembly GCF_042787595.1. Taxonomy (NCBI): domain Bacteria; kingdom Pseudomonadati; phylum Pseudomonadota; class Gammaproteobacteria; order Lysobacterales; family Lysobacteraceae; genus Stenotrophomonas; species Stenotrophomonas sp. YIM B13575. The sequence goes on from NZ_JBHZOP010000152.1 coordinate 5,143, forward strand.
CTGATGGGCGACTTCAACTGCCTGGCCGAACGGCCGGAAATGCAGGTGCTGTACCAGAAGACCCGCCTGCAGCCGCCGGGCTGCATCGTGCCGACCTTCCCCAGCTGGCGCCCCGACCGCGCCATCGACCACATCCTGGTCAGCAGCGGTCTGCAGACCCGCAACGTGGAAGCGGTACCGGCCGCGTTCTCCGACCATCTGGCCCTGGCGATGGCGATCGACGTCCCCGCCGACGCCCTGCGCTAACGCTGCCGCTGCGCTCGCCGGGCATGGCCCGGCGCTACCGACCCTGGTAGGGGCCAACCTTGGTTGGCACGCTACCCTGGTGGGTGCAGACCCCGTTGGCAGGCTGACCTGGTGGGTGCGGACCGTTGGTCCGCACGCTCTCCGCCGGGCCTGGCCCGGCGCTACCCCGCCTGCGCCACCGGCACCTTCAACCGCCTTGCCGTCATCGTGCTGCCCACCGAGGCCAGCACCGTGCAGCCGATCGCCAGCCACTGCAGTCCATGCAGGTGCTCGTGCAGCAGCAGCATCGCCCACAGCGCGGCCACCGCCGGTTCCATGCTGATCAGGATCCCGAAGGTCTCCTTCGGCAGGCGCTTGAGCGCCATCATCTCCAGTGACATCGGGATCGCGCTGGACACCAGCGCCACCACCAGCCCGGCCAGCAGGATCTTCGGTTCCAGCAACGCCGCGCCGGCATGCACCACGCCCACCGGCACCACCACCAGCGACGCAGCCAACAGCCCCAGCGACACCGAATGCCCGGCGTGCAGGTGGCCGGCGCGCTTGCCGAACACGATGTACAGGCCCCAGCAGGCCGCCGCGCCCATGGCGTACAGCACGCCCACCGGGTCCAGTGCCGGGCCGCCGCCGATCGGCAGCAGCAACAGCAGCCCGACCGCCGCACAGCCCACCCAGAGGAAATCGATCGGCCGTCGCGACGACAGCATCGCCACCGTCAGCGGGCCAGTGAATTCGATGGCCACCGCGATGCCGAACGGGATCGTGCGCAAGGCCATGTAGAACAACAGGTTCATCAGGCCCAGGGTGAGGCCGTAACGCAGGATCGTGATCGCATCCACGCGGCTGGTCTTCCAGCGCCATGGCCGCCAGAACAGCAGCAGCAACAGCGCCGAGAAGCCCACGCGCAGCGCGCTGGTGCCCTGCGCACCGATCAACGGAAACAGCTGCTTGGCGTAGGAGGTACCGATGGCCAGTGCGGTGACCGAGCCGAGCACCGCCAGCGCCGGCAACATCGGCGCGATTCGAGAAGTCTGCATGCCGCCAGTCTATTGCGCCGGCGGCGAGCACTTGGCTCAATTGACGGCCCGTCCGTGCAACTTCTGCTCACCATGGCCACTGCCCCCGTGCTGGACAGCTTCGACCGCGCCATCCTCGCCCTGCTGCAGCAGGACAACACCCTGCCGCAACGGCAGATCGCCGAAGCCGTGCACCTGTCGACCCCGGCCGTGCAGCGGCGGATCAAGCGCCTGCAGGACAGCGGCGTGATCGCCGCCAATGTGGCGGTGATCGATGCCGCGAAGATCGGCCGGCCGCTGACCATCATCGTCGAGGTGCGCGTGGTCAGCGAGCAGCGTGAGAAGGTCGCCCCGTTCCGCCGCCGCGTGCAGGACGATCCTGCCGTGCAGCAGTGTTACTCGATCACCGGTGATGGTGATTTCCTGCTGCTGCTCTCGGCGGCATCGATGGAAGAGTACGAGGCGATCACCGAGCGGCTGTTCGGTGCGGATGACAACATCGAGCGCTTCCGCACGTCGGTGGCGCTGGGCACGTTGAAGCGCGGCTTCGACGTGCCGTTGGCAGCGCTTCTGTAGAGTCGAGCCATGCTCGACTGCTTTTCCCTGGCGTATCCCCAAGAACCGAAGCCGTCGAGCATGGCTCGACTCTACGTTCGGAGACCATGAATACACTGCACTCGCCCGCCCATCGCCTGCGCCGCTGGCTCCTGCGTGGCCTTTGCCTGGCCATTGCCATCATCGCGGCGATGGCCTTCTGGAACAGCCCGTGGGCCGCCGCACCGAAGATGCTGTGGACACTCTCGCGCATGCCGCCGGCCACGCAGCTGCCGGTGCCGGTGGACGGCGTCCGCCCGCGCCAGATCGCCGATACCTTCGGTGCGCCGCGCGGTCGCGACCGCAGCCATGCCGGCATCGACATCTTCGGCAAGCGCGGCACGCCGGTGCGCAGTGCTACCCCCGGTGTTGTCGCCGACATCCGCGACAGCGGCCTCGGTGGCCGCCAGGTCTGGGTCATCGGCCCGGGACGCGAGCGCTATTACTACGCACACCTGGAAGACTGGGCCGATGGCCTGGCGCGCGGACAGGTGGTGCAACCCGGCGACCTGCTCGGCCATGTCGGCGACAGCGGCAACGCCAAGGGCACGCCGCCCCATCTGCATTGGGGCATCTACGGGAAAGACGGGGCTCGCGATCCGCTGCCGCTGCTGCGCTGAGCTGCCTCGCAGAGTCACACGTTGCCGACCGCTGCCAGGCAGTTCTGCAAGCTCGACTCTTCACCTGCATGCCCCCATCATCAACCGCAGTGACAGGGAGAGCACGCCGATGGCCGCACTTGGTCGCACCCCGCTGCTGATCACCATCATGCTGCTGGCCACGGGCTGCAGCACGCTGCAGGCGCCGCGCGAGCCGATATGCGCGCAGATGCTCGCCTTCGCCAACAGCACGCCGGTGGGCGCCAGCCAGTCGATCGAACTGGTTACTGACTGGAACACGTGGAGCAAGGGCTGCACGCACGAGGGCAATCCGGCAGGCAAGCGGTTCTGCGATTGGCTGCTTGCCCATTCCTCCACCGAATTTGCCTCGGCCAACATCCGCAGCGCGATGGCCTGCCTGGACCCCGGCGCCCGCTATGCCGGACCGGTGCGTACCACGCCCGAGTACCTGACCGGCAGGATCCATGTGTCCGACATCCGTGGGCTCGAGCGGAACGTGATGATCTCCATCGAATATGCCGACGGCATCGAGGGGCAATTGCCGCGCCTGAATATCCTTGCTGAACGCCTGATTCCCGACGAATAGTCCTGTCGCGCCGAACGCAGGCACAGCCGCTGGCCCATTTGTAAATGGAAACAATTCCCATTACGATATTGGCGTTTTCCGGGCAGCCAGGACGGTTCGTCCGTCCTCGCATTGCCCAGCCACCGCCCTGAAACGCAGGGCTTCGCCAGCGGCGCGAGATCCCCACCAGCCGCGGCGCCAGACCATCCGGGAAGCCGGTCGGACGCACGCACGTGCCCGTCCAGGAACCTTGATGAACCGTTCGACCTCCCCCCTGCTGCCGCATCGCCTGTCCGCAGCGGTGCTCTCCGCCCTGTGCGTGGCCGCCGCCCCCGCTCCCTTCGCCGAAGCCGCCGCCGACCCGACCACCCTCGACAAGGTCGTGGTGAAGGGCGAGCGTGCGGAAGGCTATTCGGTGCGCCGCACTTCGGCCGGTACCCGCTTCGACCTGGCGCCGCGCGAAATCCCGCAATCGGTCAGCATCATCAGCCATCAGCGCATCGAAGATCAGCAGCTGGACGACATCATCGACGTGCTGGGCAACACCACCGGCGTGACCAGCACGCAGTCGGACAGCGAGCGCACCGAGTTCTACGCACGCGGCTTCTACATCGATGCGTACCAGTTCGATGGCCTGCCCACGCAGATGGTGCAGAACTGGAGCTACGGCGACTCCGGCCTGGACCTGGCCCTGTACGACCGCGTGGAAGTGGTGCGCGGCGCCACCGGCCTGCTCAGTGGCGCCGGCAACCCGTCGGCATCGGTGAACCTGATCCGCAAGCACGCCGACAGCGCCGAGCTGACCGGCAGCGTGTCGGTGAACGTCGGCAGCTGGGGCCGCACCCGCACCACCGTGGACGTGGGCAGCGCACTCAACGCCAGCGGCACCGTACGCGGCCGTGTGATCGGCAGCTACCTGGACACCGATGGGCAGATGGACCGCTACAACCAGCGCAAGACACTGGGCTATGCGGTGATCGACGCCGACCTGACCCCCGATACCCAGCTCAGCGTGGGCTACGACTACCAGCAGAAACGCGCGAACGGCGCGACCTGGGGTGGCTTCCCGATGCTGTACTCCGACGGCAGCGCGACGCCGTACGACGAATCGTTCAACGCCAGCCCGAACTGGACCTACTGGGACACCACCAGCAAGCGCGCGTTCGCCACCCTGCAGCACGCCTTCAGCAACGGCTGGAAGTTCAAGATCGGCGCAACGCATGACCAGACCAAGGCCGACGACAAGCTGTTCTACCCCGCGTACAACGATTGGACCACCGGCGCGTCGAACTTCGACAAGACCACCGGTGCGGGCATTTCGCCCTCGGCCGGCTTCTACAACACCGAGCGCAAGGTCACCGGTGTCGATGGCTATGTCGACGGCCCGTTCCAGCTGTTCGGCCGCGAGCACCAGTTCATGGCCGGCCTGAGCTACAACAAGCGCGAGTACGCCAACTATGGCGACTATCAGGTGGGCGGCGCTGGCCTGCCGTGGAACCCGTTTGCCAGCTATCTGAACTGGACCGGCAACATCAGTGAGCCGAACTGGAACCCATTGGCCCTGGCCAGCGAAGGCACCATTACCCAGAAGGCCGGCTACGTCGCCGCACGGTTGTCACTGGCCGACCCGTTGAAGCTGATCATCGGCGCACGCTACACCGACTGGAAGAGCGAAGGCGAGAACGCCGACCGCTCGCACAAGGAAACCACGCCGTATGCCGGCCTCGTGTTCGACATCAACGACACCTACTCGGCGTACACCAGCTACACCGAGATCTTCCAGCCGCAGACGCTGAAGGACCGCAACGGCAGCTATCTGGACCCGGTGGATGGCAAGAGCTACGAAGTGGGCGTCAAGGGCGCCTGGTTCGACAACCGTCTGAATGCTTCGCTGGCGGTGTTCCGCATCGAACAGGACAACGTCGGCCAGATCACTGGCGAGCCGGTGCCCGGCAGCCAGAACGAATTTGCCTATCGCGCCGCACGCGGCACGGTGAGCCGTGGCTTCGAGTTCGAGCTCAACGGCGAACTGGCACCGGGCTGGAACGCCACGTTCGGCGCCTCCCGCTACGTGGCCAAGGATGCCAACGACGCCGACATCAACACCAATCTGCCGCAGACCGCGCTTAAGCTGTTCACCAGCTACACCCCGCAGTCGCTGCAGGAACTGACTGTCGGTGGCGGTGCCAACTGGCAGAACCGCATCTACTACCCGGTGCCGGCCTATGGCCGTATCGAGCAGAGTGGCTACGCCCTGGTCAGTGCGTTCGTGCGCTACCGCATCTCGCCGGAATTCAGCGTGCAGGCCAACCTCAACAATCTGCTGGACAAGAAGTATCTCTCGCAGATCAATGGCTACGGCGCGTATGGCGATGGTCGCAACGGTTCGCTGACCTTCACCTGGTCGTTCTGAGCAGGCGCGGGGCACGATCGCCCCGCACCTGTAGAGCCGAGCCCATGCTCGGCTGCCTTTCGCAACGTTGTGGGCGATCGAGCCGAGCATGGGCTCGGCTCTACCTCCACATGGGGACGCCGGGCTGAGCCCGGCGCCGTCACCTCATCAGAACCGCAGGTCCGCGCGCAGGTACCAGTAGCGGCCACGCGGGATGTCGTAGGTCGAGGCGTCATAGCCGTTCAACGAGCACGACAGGCAGATCGGCGGATCCTTATCGAACACGTTGTTCAGACCGGCCGTCAGCTGCAGCCCCTTCATCCAGTCGATCTTGTAGCCCACCTGCGCGTCATGGAAGGTGGTGGCCGACAGCGTGTTGGTGCCGGCAGCCTGGTTGCTGCACACCGGGAACGCCACGGCGTCACCGCAGTCTTCGGTCAGTTCGGAAATGTGGCGTACCGTCCAGTTGGCGCTCCAGTTGTCCAGCGTCCAGCCGATGCTGGCGTTGCTGGTCCATTCCGGAATCGAACTGTCGGCCACTTCCACGCCGGGCTTCTGCGGCTGCCGCTGGCCGGCCGCACCGGTGGCCTCATAGCGACCGACGAAGGTGTTCTTCCAGCCCAGCTTGAACTGGCCGATCGAGCTCTGCGGCAGGGTCCAGAACAGATCCACATCCCAACCATCGGTCTTGATCGAACCCAGGTTGGTCAGGCGGTTGTTGAAGCTGCTGACTGCACCGGTGCTGGCACGGGTGATGCCATCGCAGTAGATCGGGTCCAGCGTATCCACGCACAGGTCCAGCTGGGTCTGCGCGTTGATCGCCTGGATCGCGCCATCGATGTTGTGGCGATAGAAGGTCACTTCCACGTCGAAGCGCTCCGACCACGACGCATCGTTGCCGAACCAGGGGCTCCACACGAAGCCGGCACTGAAGCTGCGCGACCGCTCCGGTTCCAGCTCGCGGTTGCCGCCGGTGGTCACCGAGATCTGCGAGTTGGCCTGCTGGAAGCCCGCCGGCACGCCCAGCGAGGCACAGTTGGCCGCACTGCCGCGCGGCGGCGTGCCACCCAGGCCGACCGAGCAGGGATCGAACAGCTGCAGGTCAGCGCGCGCAGCCGAACCGTACAGCTCACCGATCGACGGTGCGCGGAAGCCTTCGGCGTAGGTGGTACGCAGCACGAAGTCATCGGTCACCTGCCAGCGCAGGCCGTACTTGGGCGTGAACTCGCCACCGAAGGTCGAGTAATCCGAGTAGCGGCCGGCCAGGCTCAGGTCCAGCTTCTTGCCCAGCGCCGAGTCGGCGAAGATCGGCACGCTCAGCTCCAGGTACGCTTCGTTGACGTCGTAGGAACCGGACGTCGGCTGCGACGGTACACCGTTGTAGTGGCCGATCACCGTCAGCGGGTCAGGCTGGTACGAGCCTTTGTACTTGCGGTGTTCGAGGCCGGTGGCGAAGGACACCGGGCCGGCCGGCAGGGTGAACAGATCGCTGGACAGGTTGGCGGTGAACAGGCTCAGTTCGTTCTGGCTGCGGTCGCGCACCACCGGCTGGATCCAGCGCAGCATGTCCGGGGTGATCGAGCCTGCGCCACCGAAGATGTTCAGCGGCACGCAGCCCGGCGTGGCCGCGCACACCGCCGGATCGCCCAGCGCCATGTTGACGTTGTAGATGTTGTAGCTGCCGTAGTTGGTCTGCTCGGCCTTGTTCTTGCTGTACATGCCGTTGACGTCCCAGTACCAGCTGCGGTCGGCCGCCTGGAAGTTGCCGACCAGACCGGTGGCGAAGTACGTGGTGTCCACCTTCTGCTCGAATACGCGCGCGCCGCCTTCCACCGGGCGGCGACCGATCAGGCTCATGTTGCCGGACGACACCAGGTCGAAGCCGAACGGGTTGTACGGGTTCAGTGCCGAGACCACGATGTTGTCGGCCAGCGGATTGCCGGTGGCGCCATCGGGGCCGAAGAACAGCGGCTCCGGGCCGGCCTGGTTGGTCGACTCGCGGCGGTTGCCCAGTGCCTTGACGTACCACTGCACGTTGTCGGTGATGTCGAAACGGAACTGGCCGAACAGGCCCTTACGTTCCGATGGCGTCAGCACCATGTTGTATTCGGCGAAGTTGAAGCGGTCGGCGCTGGTGAAGCAGTGGTAGTCGTCGGTGCGGTTGCAGCCGGCGCTGCCGTCGTAACGCGGGCTGCTCACGCCGGTGTTGGGCACGATGTCCTGTTCGGCACCGGTGTTGGGATCGACGAAGGCAAAGCGCCCCTGCGGAATGCCGCCGCTGCCGAAGGCCAGGCCGGTGCCGGGAATCGGAAAGCGCGACTGCTCGCGGTCCTTCGCATATACCGGGTCCTGCTTGGTCCAGCTTGCTCCCAGGAACAGGCTGAAGCGGTCGCCGCTCTTGCCCCAGGCCAGGTCCACGCCCTTCTGCGTGCCATCGCCCTTGCCGTACTGGCCATAGTTCAACGTCACCTGGCCGCCGTCGAAATCGCGGCGGGTGATGATGTTGACCACACCGGCGATGGCATCGGAGCCGTACAGCGACGACGCGCCATCTTCCAGCACTTCGATGCGTTCAACGATCGCCAGCGGAATGGTGTTGAGGTCGGTGGCCGAGCCGACGCCCGAGGCCGAGGATTCGTTGACCCAGCGGATGCCATCGACCAGCACCAGTACACGCTTGGCACCCAGATGGCGCAGGTCCACCTGCGCCGAACCCGCGCCAACACCACTGCCGTCGGGCGGGAAACCGAAGTTGCCCGACGAATTGAATTTGGCATTGAGCGCCGAGCCGGAACCTGTGAGCTGTTGCAGCACTTCACCGATCGAGGTCAGGCCGGTGCGTTCGATGTCGGCGCGATTGAGGGTCTGGACCGGCACCTGGCCTTCCACTTCAGCGCGCTTGATGCGGGTACCGGTGACTTCGATCGCGTCCAGATTGGTGGTGGTCGATTGGGCAGCAGCGCCCATCGGTGCCAGGGCGGTCACGCACAGCGCGACGGCAACCGCCAAGGGGCGGTGGTGCAGGTAATTCATTCGCTCTCTCTCCAAAGGAATGTCGGGACATGGACTGCCGCGCTCCCCCCTGCATGGCGGCAGCGTCTCCTTTGTAAACAAGCGGTAAAGATCGCGGCGTGATGCCCGACACTCTTTCACGCAGATTTGACGATTCTGAGAGCAGATAACGTCATTTGGCTACGTATTCACCGAAGGCGGTGATCTACATCGGCGCCCTTCCCAGCGCCTGCTGCCCAAGTGCGGCCCTCCATCAGGAAGGCCGCACTGGTGACCCGCTCACTGCACGAACGCAATGCGTTCCATGCCGGTGGCCTCGGCAGCAGCCAGGATCTTGGCCATGCCGTCGTACTCGGCCGACGGATCGGTGCTGATGCGCAGCTCCGGCAGGTTGCCGGCATGCTCGCTGGCCTGCGCCTGCAGGCGCGACTGCAGATCGCCGATGGCCATCGGCTGCCCGTCCCAGCTCAACTGGCTGGACGCATCCAGGCGCAGCTCGATCGGCGGTGGCGGTTCGGGGCGATCCACCACGCGATCGGTGGCCTGCGGCAACTGCACGTTGATCGGCCGCGACAACATCGGCGCGGTCACGATGAAGATGATCAACAACACCAGCATCACATCCACCAGTGGCGTGACGTTGATGTCCGCCAGCGGGCCGCTTCTTCCTGCGCTACTGAATGCCATGTGCCGCTCCCTGCAGCAGGGCCGGTCGCCCCAGCCCAAACCTACGCCGATCAGCTGCCCTCGCGGCAGTGCGGATCACCTCATCATTCAGCTGTCGTTGCCCTCTGCTGCCGTGTACGAAATGAGAAACTGAATTCAGCCACCGCCCGCTATGCTGGTCGCCATGACCCGACGATCTTCGACCGCCCTGTCCCTGCTCCCGCTGGCCACCACGCTGCTGATCGGCTGCGCGAGTGCCCAGTCCCTCGATGCCCAGAACGCCCAGTTGAAGGCCGCCATCGCGGCCGCCGAACGTGGCCAGTTCGATCCCGGCCAGGCCGCTGCGCTCAGCCGCCATCCAGCGTATGGCTGGCTGGAGTTCGCCAACCTGCGGCGCAACATCGACACCGTGGATACGGCGCAGGCACAGGCCTTCCTCAAGCGCTACCAGGGCCAGGCCGTGGCCAACAGCTTCCGCAGCGCCTGGCTGCCCTCTGTAGCACGCCGGCAGGACTGGCCGACGCTGCTGGCCAACTGGGTGCCGACCGACAACCTCGGCCTGCGCTGTGCGCAGCTGACGGCGCGCCAGGCCACCGGCAAGGTGGACCCGCAGTGGATCGGTGAAGCCCAGGATCTGTGGCGCAAGAACGGCAAGTCACTGCCTGATGCCTGCGACGCCGTGTTCGCCGTGCTGCAGGCGCAGGGTGGCATGAGCGATGCACTGCGCTGGGAGCGCATCGATGCCGCTGCCGATGCACAGCAGCCGGCGGTGATGCGCTCGGCCGCGCGCGGCCTGCAGGCGGGCGATCTGGCGCTGGCCAACACCTACGCCGCCTTCGTCGACAAGCCCAATGCCAGTGCCCTGAACTGGCCGCGCAACGAGCGCAGCCGGCGCATCGCCACCGATGGCCTGGCCAAGCTGGCCAAGGCCGATCCGGACGCCACCGAACAGCAGCTGCCGCAGTACGCGCAGGCGCTGGGCCTGAGCGCCGAACAGCAGGGCCAGGTGCGTTACCAGATCGCCCTGTGGACGGTGGCGTCCTACCTGCCCGACTCTGCCCGCCGCTTGAATGCCGTACCCGATGCGGCCTACGACGAACGCCTGCACGAATGGCGCGCACGCGAAGCAATGTCGCGCGGCGATTGGCCGGCGACGCTGGCAGCGATCCGCAAGATGGGCCCGACCCAGCGCAACGATTCGCGCTGGCGCTATTTCGAAGGCCGCATGCTGGAAAAGACCGGCCAGGCACAGCAGGCGCAGCCGCTGTTCCGCGAAGCCGCACGCGCGCCGACCTTCCATGGCTTCCTGGCGGCGGACAAGCTGCAGCAGCCCTACACGCTGTGTCCGTGGAAGCCCGACGACAGCGCGCAGGCGCAAGCCGTGGTCGCCCGCGATCCGGCCATCCAGCGCGCGATGGCGCTGTACCAGATCGACCGCGCCGGCTGGGCGGTGGCCGAATGGAACAACGCACTGTCGCGCTTCGATGACACCCAGCGCCGCCTCGCGGTGCGCGTGGCGCAGGACAACGGCTGGTTCGACCGCGCGGTGTTCTCGCTCGGCAAGCAGAAGCAGGAGCAGCGCCTGTACGACCTGCGCTTCCCGCTGCACCACGACGCCACGATCCGTCGCGAGTCGGCGCGCAATGCGCTGGACCCGGCCTGGGTGGCCGCTGAGATCCGTGCGGAAAGCGTGTTCAGCCCGCGCGCGCGTTCGCCTGCCAACGCCATGGGCCTGATGCAGGTGCTGCCGGCGACCGGTGCCGGTGTCGCCAAGTCCATCGGCCTGACCGGCTACGGCGGCGCTGACAGCCTGTACGACCCGGACACCAACATCGCCATCGGCAGCGCGTACCTGCGGCAGTTGATGAACAAGTACGACGGCCTGCCCTACGTGACCATCGCCGCGTACAACGCGGGCCCGACGCCGACCGCACGCTGGCAGACCCAGCGCCCGGGCTTCGATCCGGACCTGTGGATCGAGACCATCAGCTACAAGGAAACACGCGAGTACGTTGCCCGCGTGCTGGCCTTCAGCGTGATCTACGACTGGCGACTCAATGGCGACGCATTGCCGCTGAGCGACCGCCTGATGGGCCGCCTGGTGGACAAGCGCAAGGCCTTCACCTGCGCCGCCAACGCCGACCAGGGCGGCGATTGATCGCACGATGACGGTAGCGCCGGGCCATGCCCGGCGGACGCCACGATGTATCCCGCTGGGCATGGCCCGGC
>NZ_JBHZOP010000153.1:0-20806 GCF_042787595.1 Stenotrophomonas sp. YIM B13575
TGCGCGGGCGGCAGGCGTTTCGACAAAGTAAAGGAGGAGGCGACCGCCGCAGGCGGGCGACGGGGGACATTTGTCGAAATGCCTGCCGCCCGCGCAGCGGCCCTACAGCTCGCAAAAATCCGGAACGGAGAAGCAAAAAAACCCCGGCAATGCCGGGGCTTTTTGTTCGCAAAGGCGCGGGCGCCTTATTTCTTCTTCGGCATGTACAGATCGGTGATCGTGCCGTCGTAGATTTCCGAGGCCATCGCCACCGATTCGCTCAGCGTCGGGTGCGCATGGATGGTGTGGCCGATGTCCTCGGCCTCTGCACCCATTTCGATGGCCAGGCCGATCTCGGCCAGCAGATCACCAGCATGCACGCCGACGATCGCACCACCGATGATGCGGTGGCTGTCCTCGTCGAAGATCAGCTTGGTGAAGCCCTCGGTGCGACCGATGCCGATCGCGCGGCCGCTGGCGGCCCACGGGAACTTCGCCACGCCGACCTTCAGGCCCTTGGCCTTGGCTTCGGTCTCGGTCACGCCAACCCAGGCGATTTCCGGGTTGGTATAGGCCACCGACGGAATCACGCGGGCCACCCATTCCTTCTTGTGGCCGGCAGCCACTTCGGCCGCCAGCTTGCCCTCGTGCGTGGCCTTGTGGGCCAGCATCGGGTTGCCGACGATGTCGCCGATGGCAAAGATGTGCGGCACGTTGGTGCGCATCTGCCGGTCGACCGGAATGAAGCCGCGGTCGGTGACCTGCACGCCGGCCTTGTCCGCGTCGATCTTCTTGCCGTTCGGCGAGCGGCCCACGGCCACCAGCACGCGGTCGAAGGTGCCCTGCGCCAATGCCGGCGCCTGCCCTTCCTCGGCGGCTTCGAAGGTCACGGTGATGCCCTTGGCGTCGGCGGTCACGCCGGAGGCCTTGGTCTTCAGATGGACCTCGATGCCCTGCTTCTTCAGGCGGTCGGCCAGCGGCTTGACCAGGTCCTTGTCGGCGCCCGGCATCAGCTGGTCCATGAACTCGACCACGGTCACCTTGCTGCCCAGCGCGCCATACACGGTGGCCATTTCCAGGCCGATGATGCCGCCACCCACGACCAGCAGCGAACCCGGCACTTCGGCCAGTTCCAGTGCGTCGGTGGAGTCCATCACGCGCTTGTCGTCCCACGGGAAGTTCGGCAGCTTCACCGCCTGCGAACCGGCGGCGATGATGCACTTCTGGAAGCGCAGCAGCTGGGTGCTGCCGTCTTCAGCCGTGATCAGCAGTTCGTTGGCCGACACGAATTTGCCCACGCCCTGCACGTTGCGGACCTTGCGCTGCTTGGCCATGCCGGCCAGGCCCTTGGTCAGCTGGTTGACGACCTTTTCCTTGTACTGGCGCAGCTTGTCCAGGGTGATGGTCGGCTTGCCGAACTCGACGCCGAAATCGCCGGCGTGGGCGACTTCGTCGATCACCGCAGCGGCATGCAGCAACGCCTTGGACGGAATGCAGCCCACGTTGAGGCAGACGCCGCCGAGGCTGGCATAGCGTTCAACCAGCACCGTATCCAGGCCGACGTCGGCGGCACGGAAGGCGGCGGTGTAGCCGCCCGGGCCCGAGCCCAGCACGACCATTTCGCATTCGATGTCGGCGGCCTTGCCACTGGCCAGCGCCGGCTTCGGCGCTGCAGGCTCGGCCGGGGCGCGGTGCGACGGGGTCACCGGCGGCTTGCTGGCCGGAGCGGCTGCAGCCGGGGCCGGCGCAGCGGCCTTGGCCGGCGCCTCAGCGGCGCCTTCGGACTCCAGCAGCACGACGACGGCGCCTTCGGACAGGGTGTCGCCCAGCTTGACCTTGATTTCCTTGACCACGCCAGCGGCCGAGGACGGCACTTCCAGGGTCGCCTTGTCCGACTCCAGGGTCACCAGACCCTGGTCTTTCTTCACCGTATCGCCAACGGCGACCAGCACTTCGATCACCGGTACATCGCTGTAATCGCCGATGTCGGGAACCTTTATTTCAATCGTGGCCATGGTGGGTTTTCCTCGTGCCCGACCGGCGTGGCCGGTGGGCTGTCACTGCGTTTCGACAGGCGGCCGCGCCAGGGGCAGCGGCCGCACGGTGGGGGCGAAGCGGTGCCTTACAGCAGCACGCGGCGCATGTCGGCCAGCACCTGCGAGAGGTACGTGGTGAAGCGTGCGGCCAGGGCGCCATCGATGACGCGGTGGTCGTAGCTCAGCGACAGCGGCAGCATCAGCTTCGGTGCGAACTCCTTGCCGTTCCAGACCGGCTGGATGGACGACTTGGAGACGCCGAGGATGGCCACTTCCGGTGCATTGACGATCGGGGTGAACGCGGTGCCGCCGATGCCGCCCAGCGAGCTGATCGAGAAGCAGCCGCCGCTCATGTCGGCCGGGCCCAGCTTGCCGTCGCGCGCCTTCTTGGCCAGCTCGCCGGTTTCCTGCGCGATCTGCACCACGCCCTTCTTGTCGACATCGCGGATGACCGGAACGACCAGGCCGTTCGGGGTATCGGCCGCGAAACCGATGTTGAAGTACTTCTTCAGGGTCAGGTTCTCGCCGCTTGCATCCAGCGAAGCGTTGAACTCCGGGAACTGCTTCAGCGCCGCAGCGCTGGCCTTGATCAGGAAGGCGAGCATGGTCAGCTTGATGCCGGCCTTCTCGTTCTCCTTGTTCAGCGCCACGCGCAGGCCTTCCAGGTCGGTGATGTCGGCCTGCTCGAACTGGGTGACGTGCGGGATCATCGCCCAGTTGCGGGCCAGGTTCGCACCGGAGATCTTCTTGATGCGCGACAGCGGCTGCACTTCAACGTCGCCGAACTTGCTGAAATCGACCTTCGGCCACGGCAGCAGGTTGAGGCCACCGCCGGCGGCCACGGTGCCACCGGCAGCCGCCGGGGCGCCACCGCTGAGCGCGGCCTTGACGAACTTCTGCACGTCGGCCTTGGTGATGCGGCCGCCCTTCTCGCTGCCGCTGACCTGCAGCAGGTCGACACCCAGCTCACGGGCGAACACGCGTACCACCGGCGATGCGTAGGGCACCTTGGCCGGCAGCACGCCATCGGCGTTGAACTGCACCGGCGGGCTGCTCGGCGCGCCGGCCGAGGGGGCGCTGGCGATCTCGCGGGCAGCCAGCTTGTCCGGCTGGGCCGGCACGGCGACCGGCTCGACCTTGGTGGCCGTCTCGGCGGCGGCCGGGGCAGCAGCGGCGGCAGCCGGGGCCGGGGCCGGGGCGGCAGCGCCTTCGGCTTCGATGATGGCGACCACATTGCCCTGCGACAGGTTGTCGCCGACCTTGACCTTGATTTCCTTGACCACGCCGGCGACCGACGACGGCACTTCCATGGTGGCCTTGTCGCTTTCCAGCGTGACCAGGCCCTGGTCCTTCTTCACCGTATCGCCCACGGCGACCAGCACTTCGATGACCGGAATACCGCTGTAGTCGCCGATATCCGGCACCAGCGCTTCAACCGCGCCGCCGCTGGCAGCGGGGGCGGCCGGAGCCGGAGCGGCAGCGGGAGCCGCCTGGGTGGCAGCGGCCGGAGCAGCGGCCTTGGCCGGCGCAGCGGCAGCAGCGGCCGGCTGGGCAGCCTCGCCGTCGGCCACTTCGATCAGCGCCACGACCTTGCCTTCGGACAGGCTGTCGCCCAGCTTGACCTTGATTTCCTTGACCACGCCGGCCACCGAGGACGGCACCTCCATGGTCGCTTTATCGCTTTCCAGCGTGACCAGGCCCTGGTCCTTCTTCACCGTATCGCCGACGGCAACAAGCACCTCGATTACCGGGATATCGCTGTAGTCACCGATATCGGGGACACGTGCTTCCTTGATTTCGGCCATGGGGAGAACTCCGGCAATCTGGTGTAGGGAAACGTCTATTGTGCGGCCAGCGGGGGCCTGCGCCAACCGTTACAGGTGTTTTCAGTACGCACGCAGCCGGGACACGCTGTTGCTCACGGCCTGTCGGCGCTTCCAGTCGGTAGCGTATTGTCCTGTCGATGTCCGCTTGATGTCGCCAGCGCGACGGCCACCGGCTGCCAGGCCTGGCGCAGGCGCGGCAACGACCATGCTGCATTGGCCGGACTGGTGGACGGCAGCGCCAGCACGGTTGGCGAGGCGGCCAGCTGCGGCTGCACCCAGCGCTGGAAGGCCTGCATCGCCGCGCCACCGTTGCAGCCGATCAGCTGCAGGTCAGGCAACGCGGCGATCAGTGCGGGAAGTGCATTGGCCACTTCCGTGCCACGGACGATGTCCGCATCCAGGCTGCCGCGCCGCTCGCAGCGGCCGATCACATCCCACAGGCCGACACCATTGGCTGCCAGCGCCTGCAGTCGCTGCGCATACGGCAACGACGGATCGAAGCCGCACAGATCGCCAAGCAAAGGCCAGAAACGATTGCGCGGGTGCGCGTAGTAATGCTGTGCCTGCAATGACGCGATACCGGGCATTGAACCCAGCAGCAACACCCGGCAATCCGCGTTCACCTGCGCAGGCAGGCCGATGCACAACGTTGCGGCGCTCACATCTTCTCCAACTGCATGAATATTCCGGAAGGGCAGAAACCGCATGAAAACAGGTATTTCGGGCTGTTCGCTGAACAATGCGAACTAATTTTTAACGCGCGTCGGATTCGATTCATGTTGGGGCGACTACGGTGTGCTCGCCCCGCAACCGGGGGCCCAAAACAAGAAACATTAGGAGATTCCCCCATGCGCTCCATCCGTATCCTGAGCCTCGCCCTGCTGACCTCCGCCGCGTTCGCACCGGCTGCCTTCGCGCAGGAAAGCAGCACCACCGACACCGCCTCGGGCAAGCATTTTGCCGTGGTTGGCGGCGTCTCGCTGCTGCAGCCGAAGAATGACCCGATCGACGGCATCAAGAAGGTCGATGGCGGCCCGGCACCGACCGTCAGCTTCAGCTACTACATCAACGACAACTGGGCCGTTGAACTGTGGGGCGCTGCAGACAAGTTCGACCACAAGGTGAAGGGCCCGGGCAATGCCCGCCTCGGCAGCGTCGAGCAGCAGCCGGTCGCACTGAGCGGCCAGTACCACTTCGGCCAGGCCGACAACGTGTTCCGTCCGTTCGTGGGCGTGGGCTACTTCCAGTCGGCTTTCAGCAATGAAACGCTGGCCGACGGCAGCGACTCCGACATCCGCCTGAAGGATGCCAAGGGCGTGATCGGCACCGTCGGTGTGGACATGAACATCAACTCGACCTGGTTCGCCCGTGCCGACGCCCGCTACATGCGCTCGCGTCCGGACGTGAAGGTCGGCGGCGAGAAGATCGGCGAAGCGAAGATGGATCCGTGGACCGTCGGCTTCGGCATCGGCGCCCGCTTCTAAGCGCTTCTGCGTCATTGTTGTACCGCGACGGGCCCTTCGGGGCCCGTCGTCGTTTCCGTCACCCGGGTTCCGCCTGTAGAGCCGAGCCCATGCTCGGCTACTTTTTTGTAGAGTCGAGCCCATGCTCGGCTGCTTTTTTGTAGAGTCGAGCCAAGCCCCCTATCCCGAGTCGAGCGGCGGGCTCCGCGCGCACTGCGATGCGTTACGTTCAATGGCGCCCACGGTCAATGGAGGCGCGGTTCGGCTCTACATAAACAAGATGCGGAGGCGCGATGGACGAGGTCGACCTGCTGGTGATCGGCGGTGGCATCAACGGTGCAGGCATCGCCCGTGATGCCAGTGGCCGTGGCCTGAAGGTACTGCTGTGCGAACAGCACGACCTGGCAGCGCACACTTCCAGCGCCAGCAGCAAGCTGATCCATGGCGGCCTGCGCTACCTGGAGCAGAGCGAGTTCGGCCTGGTGCGCAAAGCGCTGGGCGAGCGCGAAGTGGTGCGCCGGCAGGCGCCGTTCCTGGTGCGGCCGCTGTGCTTCGTGCTTCCGTGGCAACCGCACCTGCGTCCACGCTGGATGCTGCACCTGGGGCTCTGGCTGTACGACCACCTGGGCCGGCGCAGCCCCGCCTTCCCTGCATCGCGCAGCATGGATCTGCACGACGATCCGCTCGGCGCGCTGCTGTCGCCACAGCTGCGGCAGGCCTTCAGCTACGCCGATGCGCAGGTGGACGATGCGCGGCTGGTCGTCCTCAACGCGCTCGACGCTGCGCAACGGGGTGCACGCATCCTGACCGGCACGCGCTGCGTGGACCTGCGGCGCGAGCACGGGCGCTGGCGCGTTGTTCTGGAAGACACGTCCGGCGATCAGCAGACCGTGCAGGCACGGGCGGTGGCCAACGCCGCAGGCCCCTGGGCGGGCGGCCTGCTGGAGCGCATGCACGCCCGCAGCGGCAGACCTGCGCTGCGCCTGGTGCAGGGCAGCCACATCGTGCTGCACCGCCCCTGGCCCAACGACAGGGCCTGCCTGCTGCAGCAACCCGACGGCCGCGTGGTGTTCCTGCTGCCCTTCCACGACCATCTGCTGGTCGGCACCACCGACACCGACTATCGCGGTGACCCCGCACGCTGCAGTGTGCTGCCTTCGGAGGTGGACTACCTGTGCAGCGCTGCCAATGGCTACCTGCGCGATCCGATCGCAGCGGCCGAGGTGGTCTGGCAGTTTGCCGGCGTGCGCCCGTTGCTGGCCGACCCGGACCCGCGCGCGGCGAAACTGAGCCGTGACTACCGCCTGCAACTGGACGCCGACGGTGCGCCCGCGCTGCACGTGCTCGGCGGCAAGCTGACCACCTATCGGGTGCTGGCCGAGGAAGCACTGGATCTGTTGCGCCCCCATCTGCCGCACGCAGGCCCGGCCTGGACGGCGGCAGGCGACCCGTTGCCCGGCAGCGACTGGGGCGCTGCCGGGCAGGCCCGGCAGCACCTGCAGCAGCAGGCCCCCTGGCTGCCCGAGGCCCTACTGCGGCGCTGGGCAAGCGCCTATGGCAGCCGCAGCTTGGATCTGCTGCACGGCGCGCGCACCCTGTTCGATCTGGGCGAAGACTTTGGCGCAGGCCTGCACGCACGCGAGGTGGCGTTCCTGTGTGACCACGAGTGGGCCCGCAGCGCCGAGGATGTACTGTGGCGACGGAGCAAGCTGGGGCTGCAGATGGATGCGGCGCACGCGGCACGGCTGCAGGCGTGGATGGATTCACATTGCCGGTAGTGCCAGGCGCAGCCCGGCGCCGCCGATGCATTACGATTTCAACATCGCCACTGGAGACGCTGCATGACGCCCCGCTACGTGCTGGCCATCGACCAGGGAACCACCAGTTCGCGCGCGATCCTGTTCGATCGCGCCGGCGACACCGTCGGCAGTGCGCAGCGCGAGTTCGCCCAGCTGTTTCCACAGCCGGGCTGGGTCGAGCATGACCCGCGCGAGATCCTGACCAGCGTCTACGCCACGATCACCGAACTGCTCAGCCGCGAACAGATCGATCCCCGCCATATCGCGGCGCTGGGCATCACCAACCAGCGCGAAACCACTGTGGTCTGGGACCGCGCCAGCGGCCAGCCGATCCACAACGCCATCGTCTGGCAGTCGCGGCAGAGCCAGGCCATCTGCGAGCGGCTGAAGTCCGGCGGCCACGAGGCGCTGATCCGCGAGCGCACCGGCCTGCTGATCGACGCCTATTTCTCGGCCACCAAGATCCGCTGGATCCTCGATCACGTCGAAGGCGCGCAGCAACGCGCCGAGCGTGGCGAGCTGCTGTTCGGCACCATCGACAGCTGGCTGGTGTGGAATCTCAGCGGCGGCCAGGCGCACGTGACCGACTACAGCAATGCCGCGCGCACGCTGCTGTTCAACATCCATACCCTGGAATGGGACGATGACCTGCTGGCCCTGCTGGACATTCCGCGCGCGATGCTGCCGCAGGTGCGTGATTCCAGTTCGGTGTATGCGCACACTCGCCCGCAGTTCTTCTTCGACCACCCGATCCCGATTGCCGGCATCGCCGGCGACCAGCAGGCCGCGCTGTTCGGCCAGGCCTGCTTCCAGCCGGGCATGGTCAAGAACACCTATGGCACCGGCTGCTTCATGTTGATGCACACCGGCACGCAGGCCGTACGCTCGCGCAATGGCCTGCTGACCACCATTGCCTGGGGCCTGAACGGAAAGGTGGAATACGCGCTGGAAGGATCGATCTTCGTCGCCGGCTCGGTGGTGCAGTGGCTGCGCGATGGCCTGCGCATGATCGATCGTGCCGCCGACAGCCAGACCTTGGCCGCACAGGTGCCGGACAGCGCCGGGGTGTATCTGGTGCCGGCCTTTGTCGGCCTGGGTGCACCGTACTGGCGCAGCGACGTGCGCGGTGCGATGTTCGGCCTGACCCGTGGCACCCGCAAGGCCCACTTCGTGCGGGCGGCGCTGGAGGCGATGGCCTACCAGACCCGCGACGTACTGGACGCGATGCAGTCCGACGCGGGCATCTCGCTCAGTGAACTGCGCGCCGATGGCGGCGCGATCGGCAACGACTTCCTCGCCGGCTTCCAGGCCGACATCCTCGGCGTGCCGCTGCTGCGTCCGCGGCTGACCGAGACCACCGCGCTGGGGGCGGCCTACCTGGCGGGGCTGGCGGTCGGCTTCTGGGAAAGCCGCGAGCAGATCGCGGCACAGTGGGGGCTGGATCGCCGCTTCGAACCGCAGATGGCGGTGGCCCGGCGCGAGAAACTCTACGCAGGGTGGCAGCAGGCCGTGGCCGCCACCCTCGCCTTCCACGTCGATTGACATTGTAGAGCCGAGCCATGCTCGGCTGCCGTTGGTGGAATGCCGAAAACAGCAGAGCCGAGCGTGGACTCGGCTCTACAGGAAGGGCGGTGTCGACCCAGGTCGACACCCACCACAGGCATCGTCAGCGGATCAGCGCGGTCAGAACGCCGGCAGCACCGCGCCCTTGTACTTGGTCTCGATGAAGGTCTTCACCTGCGGGCTGGTCAGCGCCTTGGCCAGCTTCTGCACGCGGGCGTCGTCCTTGTTGTCCGGGCGGGCAACCAGGAAGTTCACGTACGGCGAGTCCTTGCTCTCGATCGCCAGCGCGTCCTTGGTCGGGTTCAGGCCGGCATCCAGCGCATAGTTGGTGTTGATCAGGGCCAGGTCGACCTGGTCGAGCACGCGCGGCAGCATCGCCGAATCCAGCTCGCGGAACTTCAGCTTCTTCGGGTTGGAGACGATGTCGCGCTGCGTGGCCAGCGCATTGGTCGGGTCCTTCAGCTCGATCACGCCGGCCTTGTGCAGCAGGATCAGCGCACGGCTGTTGTTGCTCGGGTCGTTGGGGATCACCACATCGGCCCCGTCACGCAGCTCGGCCAGCGACTTGATCTTGCGCGAGTACGCACCGAAGGGCTCGATGTGCACGCCCACCACCTTGGTCAGGTCGGTCTTGCGATCGCGGTTGTAGGCATCCAGGTACGGCTCGGTCTGGAAGTAGTTGGCATCCACCTGCTTCTGCACCAGCTGGTCGTTGGGCTGCACGTAGTCGTTGAACACGCGCACGTCCAGCTCCACGCCTTCCTGCTTGAGGATCGGCTTGACCACTTCCAGGATCTCGGCATGCGGCACAGCGGTGGCGGCCACCACCAGCTTCTGCGAAGGCTCGCCGGACTTGCCGCAGGCGGTCAGTGCCAGCGCAGCGGCGAACAGGGGCAGCAACAGGGTCTTCTTCATGGGCGCAATCGATCTCGGGGGGAGTTGTCAGGATTTTTCGTAGTTGGTCAGGGCCAGTTCCAGCAGTGCCTTGGCCTGCTCGCGCAGCATCATCGGCTCGACGATCTCGGCATCGGACCCGTAATGCAACACGTCCATCAACAGTTCGCGCGACACGCTGTAAGGCACTTTCAGTTCGTAGCGGCCGTCCGCGAGGAAGCGGCCCTGCTGCTTGGAGTGCCAGTGTTCGTCGGCCACCCAGCGCGCGGCCTTGGCGCTGAACAGGATGGTTGCCCAGCCTTTCGGCGCACCGGAGAAGATGCCGTAGCTGGCGCCCAGCTGCTCGTCCAGCTCGCTGTCGGCGACATCGCGGGCGGTGCTGTCGATCACCCGCGCCTTGTAGATGCGGTCCACCGCGAAGCTGCGCAGGGCCTCGCGATCATGGTCCCAGCCGTCCAGATACCAGTTGTCGCGGTAATGGGTCAGCCGCTGCGGCGATACCGTGCGCTTGGTCGCTTCGTCGGTCGAACGGGCGCGGTACTCAAAGCCCAGCTGCTTGCGTTCCAGCACCGCCGAAGCGACCGAACGGAAGCTGGCTTCATCGAACTTGCGGCCACGGTGCGGAATCACCCGGACCCGGTCCACCGGCCAGCTGGAAACACCGGCCTGGGCAGCCAGCAGGCTCTCGATGCGCTGCTGCAGCGGTGCCAGCACCGAAGACAGCACGCCGCCGCCGGTGCGGGCCAGCAGGTGCTGCGAGGCCAGCAGGGCGTGCAGCTCCTCCGAGCTCAGCCACAGGCCGGGCAACTCGAAGCGGTCGCTCTCGTCGGCCAGGTAGCGGAAGCCGGCCTCGCCATCGCCCTCGATCGGCGCCATCAGCGCATCGCGCAGGAACGCCAGGTCGCGGTAGACGGTGGCCCGGGAGCAACCGAGCTTGTCCTGCAGGGTCGCCACCGTCACCGGATAGCGTGCGGACTTGAGCAGACGATGCAGGGCGGTGATGCGTTCGTATCGGTCCATGCCCCCGATTATGTCCGAGTCTCGGGCGTTGTGGCGGACGATTGGGCTATCGTGGGCGCCCCCTGCCCCGTGGAGCGCCCGATGCGCCGGTTGTCTGTCCTGCCCCTGCTGGCCTGCCTGATGCTGGCCGCCTGCGACCGCGCACCGGCGCCCACCGAGGCGGCGACGCCCGTCCCCGCTGCCGATCCGGCACAGGCGGTGCTGTCTGCCAGCCAGCGGTTTGCGGCCCTGCGCAGCTTCCACGCCGAGCTGGAGGTGCTGGGTGCACAGCAACCGGTGCGCACCGCGATGGACTTCGTCGCCCCGGATCGCTTCCGGGTGCAGACCCCTGCCGGGCCGCAGGTGATCATCGGCGACACCATGTTCCTGCAGGCCGACGATGCGATCCGCCAGGTGCCGACCCCGCCGGGGCTGCTGGAACAATGGCGCAGCCCACTGCCGGCCGATATCCCCGCCCAGGCCCTGCAGGCCGAAGACCTGGGCGAGCAGACGCTGGATGGGGTCAGCACGCGCCACTACCGCCTGCGTGGCGCCACCGCCGGTGAACGCCTGGAGTACTGGGTGGATGCGCAGGGCCTGCCACGGCAGATCGTGCGCAGTGGCCACAACAACGGCAAACCCTTCCAGCTGCGGCTGCGGTACTCGCGCTTCAACGATCCTGCCCTGCAGGTCGACCTGCCCTGAATGGGCCCGGCCGACAACGTCTGCTGAAGCAGGCGGGACGGGCGATTCGGACGGTCATCACGCTTCCAGTATCATCACCGGCTGCCAACCGCTTCGGAGAAGCCTCGATGTCCCTGCGCGTGTCCCTGCTGGTCCCCTTGCTGCTCTGCGCCCCGCTGGCGTATGCGCAGGATGCCTCCGAACTGGCGGCGATGTCCTCGCCGTGGAGCGGCAGTGGTGGCGAACTCGGCTTCGCGTCGGCACGTGGCAACAGCAGCACCGAGAGCTTCAACGGCCGCCTGCGCCTGCGCTACACCGATGGCGACTGGGTGCACAGCATGGATCTGTTCGGCCTGCGCTCCAGCTCCAAGGTGACTGAAACCAGCGACGACGGCACCACCACCCGCCGCAACAACACTACCGCCAACCGCTACACCGGCAGTGCGGGCAGCGCGCTGCAGCTGGGCGAACATCGCCAGCTGACCGCCACGGTACGTACCGAGCGTGATGATTTCGCCACCTACGATCGCCAGAGCTCGTTCGGTCTGGGTTACGGCACCCGGCTGTGGAACACCGAGCGCTTCTCGTTCGACGCGCAGATCGGCCCCGGTGTGCGCCGCACCCACAGCACCGAGGACGACCGCACCCGCACCGGCCTGATCGGTCGTGGCCTGTTCGACCTGAAGTACTCGCTGACCGACAACACCGACCTGATCAACACCCTGCTGGTCGAATCCGGTTCGTACAACACCTTCGGCCAGAACGATTTCGGTGTCTCGGTGAGCATGAACGAGCACCTGGCGCTGAAGGCCGGCTGGCAGGCGCGTTACAACAGCGACGTCGCTGAGGACAAGCGCAAGACCGATACGCTGACCACGATGAACGTGGTCTACAAGTTCAAGTAAGCGAAACGGGCGCCAGGCGCCCGTTTTCTTTTCCGGTAGGCGCCCACCTTGGTGGGCACGATCCAGCGAACTCAGACGTTCAACAGCTCGCCGGCGCCCGCCTCCAGCAGCATCTTCGCCACGCGTTGGCCCAGCGCCTCCGGATCGCTGGCCGGGCCCACGGCGTCGGCACGCACCGCGCGGCCGTCACTGGCACTACCGACCAGGCCCTGCAGGTGCAGATCCTGCCCCTGCCACTGCGCGATCGCCGCCACCGGCACATGGCAGCTGCCGTGCAGCGCGCGGTTCATCGCCCGCTCCGCTTCCACACAGGCGCGCGTGGCGGCGTCATCCAGGCCTGCGAACAGCGCCATCAGCGCGGCGTTGCCGCCATCGCACTCCACCGCCACCGCGCCCTGTGCCGGCGCCGGCAGCCACTGCGGCGGCTGCAGGCGGGCGACGATGCGATTGCCCAGGCCCAACCGTTCCAGCCCGGCCACCGCCAGCACGATGGCGTCGTAGCCGCCGTTGTCGAGCTTGGCCAGTCGGGTGTTGACGTTGCCGCGCAGGTCCAGCAGTTCCAGGTCCGGGCGCAGCGCGCGCAGCTGGGCCTGGCGACGCAGTGACGAGGTACCGACGCGCGCACCGATCGGCAGCGCATCCAGCGACGCATACAGATTGGAGACAAAGCCGTCTGCCGGATCGTGACGGGTCAGCATCGCCGGCAGCGCGAACGGCGCATCCAGCTCCATCGGCACGTCTTTCAGCGAATGCACCGCGCAATCGGCCTCGCCCCGCAGCATGGCCAGTTCCAGTTCCTTGAGGAACAGGCCCTTGCCGCCGATGGCCGCCAGCGAGCGATCCAGCACTTCATCGCCGCGGGTGCTCATCGGCACCAGTTCCACGTGCAGATCGGGATGTGCCTGGCGCAGGCGGTCGGCGACGTGTTCGCTCTGCCAGAGGGCGAGCGGGCTCTTGCGGGTGGCGATGCGGACGGTTTCCATCCGGGCATTATCGCGCCTATCGGCAGGATACGGCCAACGGCGGAGCCCCTCGTGGCTGGGAGCAGCAGCTGGGCTTGGCCGGTCGGGGGGGCTGCGCAGGGGTAGCTGCAAGTACGTCCATGTAAGCTCGGTCGCCGCTTATTCGTGTGCGCTGTCCTGCGCACACGGCAAGACCGGGGTTGGGCGTCCGGCCCAACCCGCCCGAGGCATGCCTCGGGCCCATGCGGCTCACGCCCCTGCGCAGCCCACCCCTCCCGGCCTCTGACAGTTTCCGTGTGCGTCAGCCACGGAAGATCAAAAGAAAAAAGAAAAAAGCAGAAGCAACAGCCGACGGCTTCCGGGGTCAGATCCCTTTTCCGCAGGAAAAGGGATCTGACCCCTCTTTCCCGCCCGATAACAACAATGCCTTTGCCGTCCGTCAACGGGAAATTCGCGAGGGTGAGGCGAGATGGGCGGGCGGGACCGTTGGCGCCATGGATGGCGCCATCGAGCCCCCATGGATGGGTTTACGGCGTGTCCCGCCCGCCCATCCCGCCTCACCCAACACGCAACAGCACAGAGCCGACCAACCCGCTGTTGCTGTTGCTGTTGCTGTTGCTGTCGAAGCAGTCGCGGCCGCAGGCCGCGCGGAAAACCTACAGATGCCGCAATTCCTGCTTCAGCGTCGCCACGCAGCGCCGGCTCACTTCCAGCGGCTGCTTGCCATGCCGCAGCACCGCCTGCACCTGGCCACCACTGCCACGACGCAGTTCCACCAGCTCATGGCGCGCCACCAGGCAGTTGCGGTGGATGCGCACGAAGCGGCTGGCGAACTCTTCCTCCAGCGACTTCAACGATTCCTCGATCAGATCCTCGCCACGGGCGTGATGCACCACCACGTACTTTTCTTCGGCCTGCAGATAGTGGATGTCGTCCAGCGGAATCAATCGCAGGCTGCCACGCAGGCGGGCACACAGCATGCTGCGGGCCTGGCCGCCGGTGTGCTGGGGATGGCCGTCGCGGCCGGCCAGGAAGGTCCGGGCGCGTGCGATCGCCGCCGCCAGCCGCTCGGCGCGCACCGGCTTCATCAGGTAATCGATGGCCGCCGCCTCGAACGCCGACAGCGCGTGCGCATCGTAGGCGGTGCAGAACACCACCGCCGGCCGCGGCTCGAAACTGGCCAGATGGCGGGCCGCTTCCAGCCCGTCCAGACCGGGCATGGCGATATCCAGCAGGACCAGGTCCGGCTGCAGTTCGGCGCACGCGTGCAGGGCCTGCTCGCCGTTGCCGGCCTCGGCCACCACGTCCACGCCTTCCTGCGCGGCCAGCAGGCTGCGCAGGCGCTCGCGCGCCAGCGGTTCGTCATCGGCGATGACTACCCTCACGATCGTCCCCTCACTGGATCGGCACTGTCACCTGGCAGGCATAGTAGCCCTCGCTCCAGCCAGCCGTCATCCGCGCGGCGCGGCCGAAGCGCCAGGTCAGGCGGTGGCCGATGCTGTGCTGGGCATGGCCCGCCCCCTGCGCCAGGGCCAACCCGGGCACCTGCGGATCGGGCGCGGGATTGCGTACGCGGATCTGCAGTTCGCTGCCCACACAGGCCAGATGCAGCTCGATGGTGCCGCCTTCGGGCAGGCGCGAGATGCCATGCAGCACCGCGTTTTCCACCAGCGGCTGCAGCACCAGCCGCGGCATCGGCAGATCCCACGGCAGGGGTTCATCGCGCTGCCAGTGCACCCGCAGGCGATCGCCCAGACGCAGCGATTCGATCGACAGATAGCGCTCGGCCAGCTCGCACTCATCGCGCAGGGTCGAATCGCCCTCGCCCGCCCCCAGCGCGGCGCGGAACAGATCGGACAGGTCGAGCACGGCACGCTCGGCCACCGCCGGGTCGCGATGCAGCAGGCTGGCGATCAGGTTCATGCTGTTGAACAGGAAATGCGGGCGGATACGCGCCTGCAGGGCGTCGGCCTGCGCGCGGGCATTGGCCTGCACCTGCGCCGCCCAGCGGTCGCTGACATAGAAGTAGCGCAGCGCCAATGCGGTGATCAGTGCCGTGGTGGCCGCGCTGCCCAGGGTGAAGCGCCAGAAGCCGATGCCGCGCGCGAAGTTGTCGCCCAGCACGCCATACAGTGCATGGATGATGCCCGCGCACAGGATGGCGATCAGCGCGGCCAGGCCGACAGCTGCGACGGCACCCAGCAGTTCCGGCAGCTTCGACAGCGCCTGCCGCAGCAGGCACAGGCTGGCGGTCACTGCCAGCGCCAGCCACAGCGCGAAGCCGCTGGCCGATGCCAGTTCGCCCACGGTCCAGTGCCGGCTGCCATCGGGCGCCAATGCCAGCACCACCACCACCAGTTCGGCCAGGCCGAGCATGGCTGCCAACCGCGGCAAGCGGCACAGTTCCGGCATCCACGGGGTGGCAGCGCTCGCAGCCATGGCTCAGGCGACGCCCAGGCGTGCCTGCAGCCAGTCGCCCAACGCGTCGATTTCCTCGGCGCACACCTGGTGGGCCATCGGGTAGCTGTGCCACTGCACGTCCAGCCCAAGCGTGCGCAGCGTCTCGGCGCTGTGCGCGGCCACCGCCTGCGGGATCACCGGATCGCTGCTGCCGTGGGCCATGAACACCGGCACGTCCACTGCGCCATCGACGCGCGACGCGCTTTCGGCATCCGGCAGATAGGTCGACAGTGCGATCAGGCCGGCCAACGGTGCAGTGCGCGCCAGCGCGGCACTGAGGATCACCGCCCCGCCCTGCGAGAAGCCGGCCAGGAAGATGTGATCGGCGGCGACGCCGCGTTCGATCTCGCGGGCGATCAGGGCATCCAGCTGCACCACCGACTCCTGCACGCCGGTCATGTCGGCGCGCGAGCGGAAGTCCATGCCGACAATGTCGTACCAGCCGCGCATCGGCACGCCGTTGTTGATCGTGATCGGCCGCACCGGTGCGTGCGGGAACACGAAGCGCAGTGCCGGCCAGTGCGGGCGCACCAGTTCCGGCACGATCGGCGCGAAATCATGGCCGTCGGCACCGAGGCCGTGCAGCCAGATCACCGACCACTGCGGCGAGGCGCCGGTTTCCTGTTCCACCGTTTGCAGCATGTTGCGGCTCCTGTACGTTCGAGCCGCATTATGCCGCTGGCACGGTGCGATCAGTACAGCGGCGGTTGCTCGGCCGCTTCCCGGCGCAGCTGTGCGGCGCGCACCAGCACCGGCGGCGGGATGTTCTCTTCGGGGATGTCGAGCAGGCCGAGACGATGCAGGAAGGCACCCGGCCCGCGCAGCGAGGTCAGTGCCACCACCGGCACCGCCAGCACCATGCCGATCACCACCGGCGCCATCCAGGCCGCCAGCGACGGCGACACCGCCCACGCCAGCACGCCCATGAAGGCGCCGAACACGCCCAGGCCACCGTAGCCGCGCACCAGCGAAATCCACGAGATGCCACCGTCATCGCGCTGCTGGGCATCCCAGCCCGAGTCGCGGCCGGACAGGACTTCGGCCACGCCGCGCGACTGCACGTACATCACCACCGGCGCCATCAGCGCGGCCAGCACGGTTTCCACCAGCATCGACAGGAACGCCCGGATCGCGCCACCGCAGCCACGGCGTTCGACCGGGTCGAGCAGCATCGCGAAGTAACCCAGGACCTTGGGCATCAGCAGCACCGCCATGGTGGCGGCGAACAGGCGCACCACCTGTTCTTCATCCTGCGCGCGCCAGTACACGCTGGGCGACAGGTGCAGCAGGGCGTTGAAGTCGATGCCATCCTGGAACAGCGGGATGGCGATGCCGATCAGCATCAGCATCGCCCACATCGGGGCGGTGAAGTAATGGCCGATGCCGATCAGCATGTGCACGCGGCTGATCCAGTGCAGGCCACGGCTGCCCACCACCTTGCCGTGCTGCAGGTTGCCCTGGCACCAGCGGCGATCGCGCACCAGCAGGTCGGTCAGCGTCGGCGGGCCTTCCTCGTAGCTGCCGCCCAGGTAGGGCACCATGTGCGCGGCCCAGCCACCACGGCGCATCAGCGCGGCTTCCACGAAATCGTGGCTGAGCACGTGGCCGCCGAACGGCTTGCGCCCCGGCAGCTCCGGCAGGCCGGCGTGGTCGGCGAAGGCCCGGGTGCGGATGATCGCGTTGTGCCCCCAGTAATTGCTTTCGGCACCGTGCCACCAGGCCACGCCACGGGCGATCACCGGGCCGTACACGCGCCCGCCGAACTGCTGCATGCGCGAGAACAGGGTGCGGCCGCCGATGACCGATGGCAGGGTCTGGATCAGGCCGACGTCGGCGTTGTGCTCCATGCCGGCCACCAGGCGCACGATGCTGTCACCGGTCATCAGGCTGTCGGCATCCAGGATCAGCATCTGCGGGTAGGCACCGCCGAAGCGGCGTACCCAGTCGGCGATGTTGCCGGCCTTGCGCGCGCTGTTGTCACCACGGCGGCGATAGAACAGCCGCGCCTGGCCATCGGGCACCAGCTCGCGCAGCTCGGCGAACACCTGCTCTTCGGCACGCGCGATGTCCTCGCGGCGGGTATCACTCAGCACGAAGAAATCGAAACGCTGCAGCTGGCCGGTGGCCGCCACCGATTCGTAGATCGCGCGCAGGCCGGCCAGCAACCGGCGCGGGTCTTCGTTGTAGGTGGGCATCAGCAGCGCGGTGCGGCTGTGCACGGTCGGCAGCGGCTTGTCCGGATCGATGCCCAGGCGGTAGCCGCGGTCGAACACGGCCGTCAGGAAGCCGGCCACGGCACTGGCGAAGGACAGCGCGATCCACGCGAACAGGCCGACGAACAGCACCAGCAGGCAGGCCTCCAGCACGCTGATGCCATTGCCGGACAGCACCCGCCACATCATCCGGGTAGCCACGGCGGTCATCGCTGCAGTGCCGCCGAGGATGTAAAGGCGACGCAGCCCGATCATGCGCGGCGAGGTGCGATGGCGCCGGACTTTCAGCGCGCCTTCGCGCAGCGTCTGTTCGGGCATCACCAGTGGCGCTTCGGCGGGCAGCAGGGCCCAGCCCGCGTCGGGACCGGCCGTGACCGGTTCCGCGTCGATGGTTTCACTCCCCATGGCCGCCTACTCCCTGCAGGCCGCAGGACCGGCCGTCCCGGCCGGGCTGCATGCACCAAGGTTCCTGGCACGCATTCCCGGCGTCCGCACTTGTCCTGTCTGCCACGGCGTCACGCCGCGCAGTCGATGTCTGTCACTACCGGAACCCACACGATCTCCAACGGGGCGGAATCGAAAAATGCGGCTCAGTCTATGGCTCCGAATGTAAGCCGGGTGCGAAGGTCTACGCCGGGAAATCTCCCCATTCAGCAATCAGCAGGCGAACCGCGGCACGCAGCCCGGGAATGTCGATTCATCCCGGGAAGTACTGGATCGTAACAAACGAGAACGGTTATCATTCCGTTAACCAGGC
The DNA here is from genome assembly GCF_042787595.1 of Stenotrophomonas sp. YIM B13575. Lineage (NCBI taxonomy): Bacteria > Pseudomonadati > Pseudomonadota > Gammaproteobacteria > Lysobacterales > Lysobacteraceae > Stenotrophomonas > Stenotrophomonas sp. YIM B13575. The sequence goes on from NZ_JBHZOP010000153.1 coordinate 18,541, forward strand.
AGGTCACCGCGCTCCGCGCACCGGACCCACCCAGCTGCGCCGGACCTACCGCGCGCCCGACGACCCAGGGAAGGGGTGGCTGCCTGCTGTCTGCGTGCGCCTGCTGCTTCCACCGGGTCTCTCCTCTCCCTTGGAAGCCGTCATGTCTCCTCTCCGTTCCGCGCGCCTGTCGCGCACCCGACTGGCCAGCGCCCTGGCCACCGCCTGCCTGCTGACCCTGCCTGCCCTCGCCGCCGCTGAAGCCAGCGCCGACGCCTCGACCAAGGAGCTGGATACCGTGGTGGTCACCGCTTCGGGCAACCAGCAGTGGATCAAGGATGCCCCGGCCAGCATCAGCGTGATCAGCCGCGAAGACATCGAGCGCCAGCCGGTGCACGACCTGGCCACCCTGCTCAGCCGCATTCCGGGCGTGACCGGTGGGCTCAGCGCCGCCGGTGAGCAGTCCAAGATCAAGCTGCGCGGAATGCCGTCCAACTACACGCTGGTGCTGGTGGACGGCAAGCGCATGGGCAGCTCGGCCTCGACCAACTACCGCCCCGACCTGGGCCGCCAGGACCTGAACTGGATTTCGCCCGATCAGATCGAGCGCATCGAAGTGGTGCGCGGTCCGATGTCCTCGCTGTATGGCTCGGACGCGATGGGCGGGGTGATCAACATCATCACCAAGCGCATCGGCGACAGCTGGAACGGCAGCGCCACCCACAGCTACACCCGGCCGCAGGATGGCGACCGTGGCGACACCCAGCAGATCGGCGCGACCTTCTCCGGCCCGCTGGGCGAGCGCTTCGGCCTGCGCATCGGTGCCAACAGCATGCGCCGCGATTCGGACCGCTCCAACGGCGGCGTGTATGGCAACGCCTACGCCGGCGAGAAGGACCGCAATGTCGACGCGCTGCTGCAGTGGAAGCTGAGCGAGGCACAGGAAGTGTCGCTGGAAGCGGGTCATGGCGTGCAGCAGGCCTTCATCGCCCAGGCGCTGGAAAAGCAGGACGAGGGTGCATGGGGTGCCAGTGAGCTCAAGCGCAGTTCGCTGGCGTTGAACCACGACGGCAAGTGGGATTTCGGTACCTCCAAGCTCAGCGCGTACTGGACCGAGTACAAGAACGATATCGGCGCTACCGGTCGCTCCGAGGCAACCGATACGATCATCGAAGGCAGCCTGAGCACGCCCTTCACCCTGGGCGTGGACCACCAGTTCGCGGTGGGCGGCCAATGGAAGCGCCAGGAGCTGACCAACACCGACACCATCGGCCAGGCACCGATCGACTACGCCGGCAAACCGGTGGTCGGTTCCACCCTGGAAGTGGATACCTGGGCGCTGTTCGTCGAAGACGAGCTGAAGCTGCACCGCACCCTGGCCCTGACCCTGGGCGCGCGCCTGGACCACCATGAGCAGTTCGGCAGCCATATCAGTCCGCGCGCCTACCTGGTCTGGCACCCGAGCGAGCAGTGGACAATCCGTGGCGGCGTCTCCAAGGGCTTCCGCGCGCCGAGCCTGACCGAGAATTCGCCCAGCGCGGCGACCCAGTCCGGCGGCCGCGGCTGCACCTCGCTGTACCCGCTGGGCTACGTGCGTGGCGGCTGCTACATGGCCGGCAACCCCGACCTGGACCCGGAAACCAGCACCAACCGCGAGATCGGCGTCAGCTTCGACAACGATCTGGTCGACGCCGGCCTGACCTACTTCCATACCGACTTCAGGAACAAGATCGAATACGAAGCGCTGGGCTTCTTCAACGGTTACTGGTGGACGCGCATGAGCAACGTGCAGCGCGCGCGCACCAGCGGCATGGAAGGCAACCTCAACTTCCGCTTCGGCGATCACTGGCGCTGGCGCACCTCGGCGACCTGGATGAAGGAAGCCAAGAACCTGACCACCGGCCGCAACCTGATCGACACCCCGGAGTTCTCAGGCTATTCGTCGTTGGACTGGACGCCGAACACGGTGTTCTCCAGCAGCCTGTCGGCGCAGTACACCGGCAAGCAGACCGGCGTGGTCAATACCTTCCTGAAGGCCTACACGCTGTATGACCTGACCGCTGCCTGGAACGTCAACGAGGTGCTGACCCTGCGCGGCGGCGTCAGCAACCTGGCCGACAAGAAGCTGTACGCCGACGGCGCCACCGACTACTTCGTGGCGGGCCGCAGCTACTTCCTCAGCATGACCGCGCGCTTCTGATGCGCACTGTGATCGCGCTGGCAACAGGCCAGCGCGATCGCGGCTGGTTTCCCAGGCTCAGTCGTTTTCCAGCACCGCCGGCGCAGG
>NZ_JBHZOP010000154.1:0-6521 GCF_042787595.1 Stenotrophomonas sp. YIM B13575
GTCCTGTAGAGCCGAGCCCGTGCTCGGCTGCTCTTCACAACGCAGCCGAGCATGGGCTCGGCTCTACAGAAAAGCGACAGCCACGGCATGGGCCCGGCTACAGAAAGCGGGCACCCAGGCCCACGCGATAGAATGAGCGCCACTGATTTCTGCGGAGTAACGCCCATGCCTTCCTTCGACGTTGTGTCCGAAGTCGACACCCACGAACTGACCAATGCGCTCGACCAGGCCAACCGCGAGCTTGCCACCCGCTTCGACTTCAAGGGCGTGGACGCCAGGTTCGAGCGCGACGGTGAAGTGATCACCCAGTCCGCGCCGAGCGAGTTCCAGCTCAAGCAGATGAACGACATCCTGCGCGCACGCCTGGCCGCCCGCAGCATCGACGTGCTCAGCCTGGAATATGGCGACGTGGAAACCAACCTGGCGCAGGCCCGGCAGAAGATCACCGTCAAGCAGGGCATCGAGCAGAAGATCGCCAAGAAGATCGCTGCGGCGCTGAAGGAAGCCAAGCTGAAGGTGGAAACCCAGATCAACGGCGACAAGCTGCGGGTGATGGGCAAGAAGCGCGACGACCTGCAGGACGCCATCGCCGTGCTGAAGGCCGGCAAGTTCGAACTGCCGCTGCAGTTCAACAACTTCCGCGATTGATCGACGCCTGGGTGTAGCGCCGGCCCCGGTTGCCGGCCTCACTCGCGCAGCAGTCTGTACAGCGTTGTCCGCGAGATTCCGAGCTGGCGTGCAGCGAGGCTGAGGTTGCCGTCCGCGGCACGTGCGGCGCGTCGCGCTGCATCGCGCTGCTGGTCACGCAGTGGCGTCGCCTGCACGGGCGCCGCGGCCATGGCCGGCGAGCGCGTCCGTGCGGCGCGCGGTGCCTGCAGATGCTGCAGATGGACCGCGCTGCCTTCGCCCAACCGCACCCGATGCGCAGGACCAGGCTGCAGCAGTCGGCGTCGCTGTGCGGTGCTGGCGCCGGCAAACACCGTTTCCAGCGAGAGCAACGGCAGCGGCCCGCGCCGTGGCAGGCCAAGCAGACGCCGGGCGACGCGGTTGGCGGCAAGCAACTGGCCATCTTCCTGCACCGCCAGCAGGCCCTGCAGCGGTGACGCCAGCCAGCGCGGATCATGCTGCACCGCCAGCAGATGCACATCGCTGAGCGTGTGCATCAAGCGGTTCTCGATGGCCAGCGCTGCCTGCCGGAAATAACCCTGCAGCAATGCCGGATCGCGTTCCCCCAACCCGGTGATGTCGATCGCACCGCAGACCTGCCCCTGCAGGTCATGCAGCGGCTCACTCAGGCAGAACACGGGGGCGAACCGCTGCAGATAGTGTTCGTTGCCGCGTACCAGGGCGGGCAGGTCGTCGGCCAGGCTGACCGCAGGCGCGGTGGTGCCGATCTCGGCCTCGCCCAGCCGCCGCCCCACCTGGATCGGCCGCAGCAGCGGCGCATCTTCCAGGCCATGGGCGCGATGCACGATCACCATGCCCTCGCGGTTGGCGCAGAACATCGTCCACCCACGCGCTCCGAACGCGGACCACAACTGCTCCAGCTCGGGCTGCACGCAACGCGCCAGGCGGCGGTCATCGCGGGACTCCAAGCGGTGTCCGTTGCCCTGCAACGGCGGGTAATACGGCTCCTGGCCGGGGCGCACACCGGCCGCATGCGAGCGTTGCCAGGACTGCTGCAACGGCAAGGGCAGCATCGCCAGCGACTGCACGTCGCCCTCGGCGAAGGCGGCACGCGCCGCCACCAATTGCTGTTGCCCGACTGTCGTGGCCATCATGCACGCAGCGTACACCCACACACGCCACGCCCGCGTTACGTGCCAACAACGGAGCGTTTCCATTTCCGTCAGGCGTTCATCCACGCATGGCGTGGATCTACTGGGAGCAAAAAGCGGCCACCCCAGTGCCGCACCATGACGCGGAAGTACGTTTCAGTTTCCGTCAGGCGTTCATCCACGCATGGCGTGGATCTACTTCCACGACGCGCCATGCCGAGAAAGTGCGTTTCCGTCTCCGTCAGGCATTCATGTGTCGACCAAGGTCGACACCTACCAACAGCAGCGGAGATCTGTCGAAGGCGGGATGGGTCCGGTTGCGGGGGTGTCCGCGGCATGGATGCCGCGGCCAAGCTTACAGGGACGTACTTGCAGCGTCCCCCGCCACCGGACCCACCCCGCCATCCCACGGAATGCCCGCTTTTGCCGTTGACGTTGATTCGGCGGGTGCAGGGCGCAGCCCTGCAAACCCTCCCCACCCTCACCTCACACCGCGATCCGCAGAATCGGCTTCAGCGTGATGCCCCGCGTACTGTCCTCGGCCGCCTGGTTGATCTGCTCCAGCGGATAGAACTTCACCAGCCGGTCGAACGGGAAGCGCCCCTGCTGGTACAGCGTCACCAGCTGCGGAATGAACACCTGCGGCACACTGTCGCCCTCGACGATGCCACGGATGCTGCGGCCACCCAGCAGCAGGTTGTTCACATCGAAGCTGGCGGTCGTGCCCAATTTCGGCGCACCGACCACGCCCATCATGCCCAGCCCGGCCAAGGCTTCGATGCCGGCCGACAACACCTCCGGACGACCGGTGGATTCCAGCGCGAAATCAGCACCGCCACCGGTGATCGCACGCACGGCCTCGATCACGTCGGTCTCGCGGCTGTTGACCACGTGGGTGGCGCCCAGCTCCATGGCCAGCTGCAACCGCGAGGGCACCACGTCGATGGCGATGATGGTGGTGGCACCGGCGACCTTGGCCGCCATCACTGCGCTCAGGCCGACCGCTCCTGCACCATAGCTGGCGAAGCTGCTGCCCGATCGCACCTGCAGCGAATTGAGCACCGCACCGGCACCAGTCTGGATGCCGCAGCCCAGTGGCCCGAGCAGCTCCAGCGGCGCATCCTCAGGCACCTTGATCGCGTTGATCTCGCGCGCCAACGCAAACGTGGCAAACGACGACTGTGCAAAGAAGTGATCGTGCAGCGGCTGGCCCTGTGCATCGGTGATGGCGGTATGGCCGTGGCCATCGTCGCCACCGAAGTTCAGCGCGAAGAAATCGCGACAGTACGCACCATGTCCACCCCGGCAGGGATTGCAGTGGCCGCACTGGCCGTAGGTCAGCACCACGTGGTCGCCGGCCTTCAGCTCACGCACGTTGGGGCCGACCGCCTCGACGATGCCTGCGCCTTCATGACCCAGCACCGCCGGCAGCGGCACCGGGTAGTACTGGTCACGCACGATCAGGTCGGTGTGGCACAGGCCGGTCGCCACGATCTTCACCAGCACTTCGTCGTCCTGCGGGCCGCGCAGGCGCGCCTGCTCGATGACGAAGGGCTGTTCCTTGCCGCGCACCACGGCGGCGGTGATGTCACGCGATCCACTGTTGCTGCTCATCGTTGCGTTCTCCTCGATCAGATGGGATAGGCCGGGGCTTCGCCCTTGACCGTCATCCATTGCCACTGGGTGAATTCCTCCACGTTGGCCGGGCCGCCGATGCTGGTGCCGTTGCCGGACGCGCCGACCCCGCCGAAAGGATTGATGACCTCATCGTTCACGGTCTGGTCGTTGATGTGCAGCAGGCCGGTACGCAGGCGCTCGCCCAGCGTCAGCGCGCGGCCGACATTGCGGGAGACGATCGCCATCGACAGGCCGTACTCGCTGTCATTGGCCAGGCGCACGGCTTCGTCGTCGTCATCGAACGGCACCACCACCGCCACCGGCGCGAAGATCTCTTCGTTGAAGGCCGGATTGTCGGCGCTGACGTTGCCGAGCACGGTCGGTGCGAAGAACAGATCCTGATGGGTGCCGCCGGTTTCGAGGGACGCACCCGCCTTCACCGCGTCGGCGACCACGCGCGCCGCATGGTCGCGCTGCGCGGCATTGATCAATGGCCCCAGCGCCACGTCCTCGCGTGCCGGGTCGCCCACCTTCAGCGAGTTGGCCTTGGCCACCAGCTTCCGCAGGAACGCGTCGTGGATCTTCCGATGCACCAGCACGCGGCCGGTCGCCATGCAGATCTGGCCCTGGTGCAGGTACACGCCCCACGCGGTGTTGGCCACGGCCAGATCGAGATCGGCATCGTCGAGGATGATCAACGCGTTCTTGCCACCCAGCTCCAGCGACACTTTTTTCAGGTGCTTGCCGGCGGCTTCGCCGACCTTGCGTCCCGCCGCCGTCGAGCCGGTGAACTGGATCATCGCCACATGCGGATCACTGGTCAGCGCGGCACCCGCGGCACCGTCGCCGGGCAACATGTGCAGCACACCCTGCGGAAGACCGGCCTGCTCGAACAAGCGTGCGATCACCGCACCACCGCACACCGCCGTGCGCGGGTCGGGCTTGAGCACCACGGCATTGCCGAGAGCGATGGCCGGGGCCACCGCGCGCATCGCCAGGTACAGCGGGAAATTGAACGGTGAGATCACCCCCACCACACCCAGCGGACGGCGCCGCGCCAGGTTCAGTCGCCCGGGCTCGGACGGCAGGATCTCACCCACGCTGCGCGAGGGCAGTGCAGCGGCCTCATGCAGCGCCTTGATGGTCACTTTGGCCTCGAATCCGGCCTTCAGGCGCGTGGAGCCGCTTTCGCGGACCAGCCAGTCGACCAGCGTATCGATGTTGTCTTCGGCCAGGCGCGCAGCCCTGCGCAGCACCTCGGCGCGCTGTTCGTACGGCGCCGCCGCCCATGCCTGTTGTGCCTGCGCCGCAGCGGCTGCAGAGCGCGCGACCTGCGCCGCGTCGGCCAGGCCGATCTCACCAAGCGACTGCCCGGTGGCGGGCTCGATCACCGGCTGGCGCCGCGCGGCAGCGCTCCATTGGCCGTCGAAGAAGGCGCCCGACCAGAGTGCGTCCGGCAGCCATGGGGAAGATGCAGTCATGTGAAGTCCTCCTGTGTCGTGCCGCCATTGCACGCCTGGCCGGCAGCGTCGGCAATCGGCCATTGGCGTGATATCGGCAAGGGATTGAATCGATGGGAATTTCCAGCATCGCCGTTGTCCAGTTCCTGCACAGTGAACAACGCCCCCGTACCAGCGCGCCTACAATGACCACCCACGCCAGCCGATGCGCCCGCCATGACCGACACCCCCCTGCCCACCGATGACCCGATCGCCGCCACCCGCCTGTGGCTGGAGCGCATCGTCATCGGCCTGAACCTGTGCCCGTTCGCCAAGGCGGTGTACGTGAAGGACCAGGTCCGCATCGTGCTGAGCGACGCGACCACACCGGAAGCCCTGGTGGAAGAACTGGCCGAAGAACTGGTGCTGCTGCGCGACACGCCGGCCGAGCAGATCGATACCACCCTGATCGTGCACCCGCAGGTGCTGACCGACTTCCTCGACTACAACGACTTCCTCGACAACGCCGATGCGGCGATCGAGGCGCTGGACCTGCAGGGCATCCTGCAGGTGGCCAGCTTCCATCCGGACTACCAGTTCGATGGCGTCGCCGCCGATGACGCCAGCAACTACACCAACCGCGCGCCCTTCCCCACCCTGCACCTGCTGCGCGAAGACAGCGTGGCACGCGCGGTGGATGTCTACCCGGACCCGGATGTGATCGTCGAGCGCAACATCCAGACGCTGGACCGGATCGGTGTCGAGGGCTGGCACCGTCGCCTGCGTGGCGAAGACCTGTCATGAGCGCAGTGCCGCCGATTGCCACCTGGCCGGTTGCGCCACTGCACGGCAGGGTCGTGCTGGTCACCGGCGGTGCCAATGGCATCGGCCGTGGCATCGCCCAGGCGGTGCTCGGGGCCGGCGGCCGGGTGCTGATCGGCGATCTGGATGTGGAGGCGGGCCAGGCCTGCCTCGCCGAATGGCAGCGCGGCGATGATGCCGCGTTCCAGCGGTTGGACATCACCGACGAAAGCAGCGTGCGCGACTTCATCGCGGTGGCCCTGCAACGCTTCGGCCGCATCGACGGCCTGGTCAACAATGCCGGCATCGCCGGGCCGCACGGCACCCTGCTGCAGGACATGGAGTGGGATGAGTGGGAGCGCCGGCTATCGTCGCTGCATGGTGCGTTCCTGTGCAGCAAGCATGCACTGCCGGCGCTGTCGGCCAGTGGCGCCGGCGCGATCATCAACATCGCCTCGACGCGCGCCTGGCAGTCCGAACCGCACAGCGAAGCCTACGCAGCGGCCAAGGGTGGCCTGGTGGCCTTCACCCATGCGCTGGCGATCAGTGCCGGACCGGCGGTGCGGGTGAACAGCATCAGCCCCGGCTGGATCAGCACCGACGCCTGGCAGGCACCATCGCGCCGGCACGAGCCGCAGTATTCGGCCAGCGACCATGCCCAGCATCCGGTGGGTCGGGTCGGGCAACCGGAGGATATCGGCGCGCTGGCGGTGTACCTGCTGTCCTCGTTGTCCGGATTCAGCACCGGCCAGGATTTCATCGTCGACGGCGGCATGACCCGGAAGATGATCTACGCCGAGTGAAAGCGGGACGCCCCGGTAGCGCCGGGCCATGCCCGGCGGCTTTCCTACGCCGCGCTACGTGCTCGCCGGGCATGGCCCGGCGC